>SPAX01000030.1 GCA_005239475.1 Nitrospira sp.
TATTAAGTGATAGCTCGCTGCGGCCTTGCCTGGGTCAAGGTGCGTCTTGGCGCGCCAGGGTTGGGCGGGTGAGAAGTCTGGCCTTTTTGAGCATCCTGCGCAATGTCCATCGGTTCTCCTAGACGACGCCCGAACCACTGAATTTCTACCGTGCCACAATAGTTTTTCCGGAGCCTGCTAGCATCAAGCACGTAACCAGCGTGTGTAGCCCAGTCCCTGCCTGGAAATCAGCGCAAGCGGGTCGGAATTGGTTTGTCAGAATTGGTTGTTGAAAACGTCTTTCCTGACCCCCAGTGAACTGTTCGGTTGCAAGGTCAAGCAATGACCCCAGTGCTTAACGTCGCGCGGCGTCTTAACCTAAGAGGCTGCGGAAAAACTCGGTTTATACACCATAATACCGTTAGGATTTTCTATATGGTGCTGATGCCCGAATAGCCTCAGGATGCTCAAAAAGGCCGTCCAGCAAGGCCGCAGCGAGCAAAGAGGAGGCCGTACGCTTCGGTACGTTGAGCCTCTGAGCGAAGCGAGAACGCCGCTGGCGGACTTTTTCAGCATCCTGCTAAGCAGCCCGGTGAGTTTTCGGCCCAGGCTCCATGTTAATATCGAGTCGCCCTCCGCAGGCAAGGACGATCCTCTGAAGCGTGCGGAGTTCGTAGCGATCGTACGCCGCGTTTTCGTAACGGCTGATGGCAGAGGCCGTCGTCTTCGCTCGCTGCGCCACTTGTGCCTGAGTGAGTCCCGCTTCTTGGCGCAGCCGAGAGAGCTGCTCACCGATTGCCAACTTCTGTACTTCCTCTTCAAATCCTTTGCGGAATTTCGGACTCGCTAGTTTTCTATCTAGCCACCCCTTGCCCGCTCGCACAGCTTTAGCTTTCATGCTTCACTCTCCCTTCAAAATCTTTCTTGCAGGCTTCGGCCCGGTCGATTTCTCGTTTGAGAGTCTTGTCGCCGGCCTTCCTGAATCCATGCGTCAAGATCAGTCGCCGACCGATAAAGAAAAAGCACAGGATTCGATCGGCCTCGACCTTTGAACTCAAAGATCTGGTCCGTTTCGGTCAAATGTTTGAACTTGAGTTCATTCCAAATCTTCCCCGTGTCTCCCATGCGCGCAAACAGCGCAGCAAACTTCTGCTGACCACCAAGAGGAAGCTGTTCGAGCCATGCTTCTGCCGGCGCAGCCCCGCCCGGAGCGACGTAGAACTCGATTCGGAACACCGCGCCGTCATAGACCAGGCGACTTCACGGCAGCTTGCTCGATGGATCTGCCATTCTCCCTCTTTTGGGAGCATAGCATATGTGCTACTACGCGAACTAGCGCGCGGCGTTCATCACCCATTTGAATGATCCGGCCAGGCTTGCTCGTTCTCTCTTCAGGGATGGGGGCTGATTGATCTTCCACTGCGCGCCTCGAACGACTGTGACGCGAGACGGGCGAGACAGGCGGGACGAGCGAGACGTGGGGGATGGTCTATCTAGTCTGTCTCGTTTGTCTTGTTGGCCGGATCGGAAGCCTCACCAGAAGAACCAGAGAAACCAGACAGATCGGCCAACCAGACAGACGAGCCCGTGCGCGTTCTGCGAGCAAGAAGGGCACCTGGCCGCTCCTTTCCATCTTATGCTACGGTTCCCTCCCAAGTGTGGACGCTTTACCCAAACGACCTCGCCAGAGGTACCCAAACGACCTCGCCAGAGGTGATCGCCCAACAGTTTGGCGTCGCCGTGCCTCCGCTGTTCACACCTCGGTACAACATTGCCCCGTCTCACCCTGTGGCTGCGATACGGATCGAGCCTGGTACGACAATTCCGGCAGTCCAGATATGCTGCATCCTGCGGTTCGATCCGAACAAGGCTTAGCGGCCACGGAGAGGAAAGCGAAGGGGATGTCAAACAGTCAGTCCACGAAGGGCGGATCGGAATTCGTTAACGCCACGTGATTGAATACGGCGGCACGAAAGCAGTGCGGTATCTGATGAAAGGACAAGTCCACTAGGGGGTTTATCCGTTCGCCCCGATAGCTAGGCGAACGGCACGAACGAAGTTTGGTTTGGTGGGCCGTATAGGGGTCGAACCTACGGCCCGCTGATTAAGAGTGGCAGAAGGCCAATGATTCGAACCGCTCGATGTTGCGAAGGTTTCCCCGTTTATCACTGAAAATCATGGGCTTGCTGGCTTTCTACTGATTCCATTGCTTCGACCGAATTCGGTCTTTTTTGAGGATGTTTAGCACAAATTTAGCACAGGCTGTTGGGGTGAACCCCTCCGGTGAGACACCAGAATTAGCACACTTGCTGGTTATTGGATCTTTCTCCTCACTCCCCCCTTGCATCGGTTCGAGAAATTTCCGCGTGCCTAACAAACCGCAGGGTCGCTCCCTCCAACGCGTTTTCGTCGCGTGACGTACTATGTCCCGGTTCAATGGAAGAGAACGGGTTGATAGATTGGCGCCATGTCGGATCATGAGAGCTCGTCCACGCATGGCAAGCGAGGATTTCTGGCTAGCGGGCTCGGTGGTAGGTCAGCCGCACCCGGCCAGAGGTGAATGGTTCGGATTTGATGAATTGAAACTGTCGCTTTAGCAGGCCTCGAAGGGGCAACGGTATTCCGTCTCCGAGCACGACGGGGTGGACGGACACAAGTAGGAAAGAACGCGGGTGTCAGGCACCGTGTTGACTCCTTGGCGGGGGAGGGATTCCGAGCACGGCATTCACCGCTGCTAGAAGAGATTCCCTCTCAAACGGTTTATAAAGGACGTGGTCGGCACCGAGAGATTTTGCCGCAGATGCGATCTCCATCATGCGCATGTGTCCTCCTCCAGTCGCGGCAATGATCTTGGTCCGAGGGCACGAACGCTTCAACTCCATAACGACCTCGATCCCATCCCTGTTCGGCATGAAGATGTCAGTGATGACCACGTCCGGCGGGTTCTTGTGGCACATGGCGATGCCGACCTGACCATCCGAGGCTTCCTCTACGCTGAAGCCTTCTCGGGTCAGCAGAGTGACGACCGTCGAACGGATCAGCGGTTCATCATCGATCACGAGAATCCGAGGCATGGCACACCTCCTAATGACCAGAATGAGTGCCGGGCTACACCTTCCGGTGTAGCCCGGGTGGCGTAGGCGAGGGCGTCGTTTCGAGGACTGCGGGCTGCGAACCGCGTGACTGGAGCTCGGCAAGCGGAGGCAATGCGAGCCCTTTCTGGAGAAAGTCAGTGACCCCCAGTGCCCTCGCTTCGCGTTCCACAGATGGGCTATCCCCCCCTGTAAATACCATGACTTTCGCCTGAGGGGCGATGGCTCGGATTTGCCTCAAGACCGTGATCCCGTCGATGTCCGGCATGTCGATATCCAGAATCGTCAGATCCGGGCGTTCCTTTTGAAACACCGCGATGGCATCCTTTCCATTGGCTGCCAACACCATATGGCGCCCCTCTTGTTTGAGCATGGCCTGGACCAGCGTACGGATATTTTCCTCATCGTCGACGACCAGCACCTTATATGGCCTCATCGCCCGGCTCCCTTTCTTTGTAGTGACCAGTCAATTCGTCCTCCATCAGCTCCCATGATGATTCATCCAAGGCCTAGCTTGGGGCCGGTCAATTTTTTGCCGGAGGAACTCGTGAGACCATCGTCCAATAGAGTTCAAAATTCATCACGGCTTGTGCGAACTGCTTCAAGGTCATCGGCTTCCGAATGTACGAGCACGCGCCGTCGGTATAGGACCGAACGATATCGTCGTCTCGGTCGCTCGTCGTCAGCATCACCACGGGCAGTGATTGGAGCAGCGGATCCGCCTTCATGGCTTGTAGGACTTCAAAGCCGTTCATCTTCGGCATATTGATGTCCAACAGGACGAGTCCTGGTCTCCGCATGTGGTTGTAGGGTCCTTCTTGCCGTAAGTAGGCCAAGGCTTCTTCGCCGTCCCGAACCGTAAAGATCACGTTCATCAACTTCGCCTCGGCGAACGCTTCTTCGATCAGGACGATATCGTCTTCGTTATCCTCTACCAAGAGAAGCTCAACCGGTTCACTCATCATGGTAGCAACCTCCCGAGAAGGTGTTCAGACTGAACGGCTTAGCGTGTTGCTTCTCATGCACGGCGAGCATTCTGACTACTGTCTTGGTCGGGTGGAAGCAAGACCAGATTCAGCGCCGCCCCCAGCTCATGCAGTGAAAACCCTTTGGCGAGAAACTCCGTCACGCCTAACGCACGAGCCTGCTGCTTTCGTTCATCTGACCCCGCGCCGGTCAGCATGATCACGGATGCTTGTGAATCCACCGCCCGAATCGCTCTGAGCACCGCCAGCCCATCCATATCAGGCATCTCAAAATCCAGGATCGTGACATGTGGTCGCTCCCGCCGAAACAATTCAATGCCTTGTTGACCGTTGTTTGCCGTGACCACATGGTGTCCCTTGCGTCGTAACATGACGTGTAGCAACTCGCGGATCTTCTCGTCGTCGTCTACGGCCAGAATGGTCGCCACTGTCTATCCTCCTTTGCATCTCTGATTTCGACTCCGGTCTATGCCGCTCGTTCTGTCCGATTTGGCTGCGGGACCGTGAGTATCTCACGCACCTTCTGACCCAACGTCTGTGGCGTAAACGGTTTCTGAAGAAAGGTGAACCCAGGCTCCAAAGCGGCCGTAGAAGTGAACGCCTTGTCCGTATAGCCGGACATATACAGCACCTTCGTGGCCGGACGAATGGCGAGGACCTGTTGCGCCAGCTCTGGCCCGTTCATTCCTGGCATGATCGTATCGGTCAGTAAGAGGTGGATGGCTGTGGATCCCTCTTGAGCAACCCACAGAGCTTCATGGACATTCTTTGCGGCAAGCACCGTATAGCCGTTCCGTTCAAGGATCGCCTGCGCCAGCGCCCGCACCATCTCTTCATCCTCTACGAGCAGAATGGTTTCAGATCCGCGGAACGTAGCATTGGGTACGGAGATAGGATCGAGTCGCTCGGCTGCCCCTTCAATGCGTGGGAGGTAAATATTGAATGTGGTCCCCTTGCCCAGGTCACTAGACACACCGATGCTCCCGCCGCTCTGCTTGACGATCCCATGCACCGTCGCCAAGCCCAATCCGGTCCCCTTTCCAGATCCTTTGGTCGTGAAGAATGGCTCGAACATTCGGGTTTTCGTGTCCGCATCCATCCCGCACCCCGTATCACTCACACCCAGCATCACGTAAGAGCCTGGCGCAACGGATATCTGTTGGCGCGCATCGACGTTGTCCAGTTCCACGTTCATGGTTTCGATGGTCAATTGACCGCCTCCAGGCATGGCATCCCGTGCATTGACGGCCAGGTTCATGATGATCTGTTCCACCTGTCCCGGATCGACTTTCACACGTCCCAGTGCTGGATGGGGGCAGAGCACCAAGGCAATGTCCTCACCGATCAGCCGGCGCAGCAGTTTTGCCATAGTGGACACTGACTCGTTCAAATCTAGAATCTTCGGCTCCAAGACCTGCTGGCGGGTGAATGCAAGCAGTTGTCGAGTCAACGACGCGGCTCGATGCCCGGCCTCCTTAATCTGGTCGAGCCCGTTTCGCACGAAAGGGTTGTCGAACCCGATTTCTCCCAACAGCATGTCGCTGTAACTATTGATGACGGTCAGGAGGTTGTTGAAATCGTGTGCGATCCCCCCGGCCAACTGCCCGATGCCCTCCATTTTCTGGGATTGGCGCAGTTGCGCTTCGCTCTCCCGCAGTGCCCTCTCCGCCTGTTTACGTTCAACGGCATATCGAGCGGCGCGCGTAAGGAGGTAGCTGTCCAACCGCCCTTTGACTAGATAATCCTGGGCGCCCCTGCGGACCGCCTGGTTCGCCATCGCTTCGTCATCAAGTCCCGTGAGCACAACAATCGGCACGTCCGGCGCGCAACGCTGAACCGTATCGAACGTCTCCAGTCCATGACTGTCCGGCAGAGAAAGATCCAGCAACACCAGATCAATTTTCCCCGAGCCCAATTCTGTCAGTCCTCTGCTGAGGCGGTCGACCCACTCCAGCTCGATACCGAGGTCCTTCTTCTCCGCCAACATTTCTCGAATCAGAATCGCGTCGTCCTCGTTATCTTCGATGAGTAGCACACGCATAACGCTACCTCTATCTTTATGGATGATGGAGAGGGATTCTTGAGGTCATGGTCCAATACAACTCAAACTGTTTGATGACCGTGTGAAAATGGTCCAGATCTACAGGCTTCTGGATGTAGGAGCAGGCGCCATTGGCATACGACCGGATGATGTCTTCGTCACGGTCGCTCGTAGTTAGCATGATGACGGGAAGGGACCTCAATCGCGGATCGGCTCTTATCGCCAGCATCACCTCAAAGCCGTTCTTCTTCGGCATGTTGATGTCCAGCAGGACCAAACCGGGCAACGAGACGACGTTGTATTTTCCTTCACGCCGTAAGTAGGCCAGGGCTTCTTCTCCATCGCGTACAGTGCTAATGACATTGACCAGTAGAGATTCGACGAACGCTTCTTGGATGATGACCACGTCGTCTTCATTGTCTTCTACAAGCAAGATCTCAACTGGCTGACTCGTCATGGACGTCACTGCCTTTCTGCGGATTAGTTGCTCCAAATGTAAGGATGAATTCCGCGCCGCCTCCCTCGCGTGGCCGTACCCAGGCACGCCCGCCATGCCGCTCGGCCACCTGTCGTACGATGGCCAGCCCGGCGCCGGTGCCCTCGATCTCCCGTCCGACCGCTCGCTGGAAAAGCTGAAATATCCGCTCCGCATGCTCCGGCGCCACTCCTGGTCCGCGGTCTCGGACGACGAGCCCGACCTCCGCATTAGCCTGTCCACTTGGTTGATAGGGTGCAATCTCGATGTTGGGGGCTTCGCCGGGGCGCGTGAACTTCAGCGCATTTGTCAGGAGGTTGTACACCCCTTGTGTCACCCAAGTGCTGTTGGCCCGGAACCGGGGAAGGGGTTTCGCGATCCGCACCGTCGCGCCCGTTTCCTTGATCTTGTCACCAAGGCGCCGCAATGCCTCCTCGACGATTCGTTCACCTTCGACCTCTTCAGTGGGCTGGTCCATGCGTTGCGCGCGCGAAAGCGCCAATAGATCCGCCATGAGTTGGTCCATCCGTTGCGCCCCCCGAACGACCCGCCGAAGAAAGTCTTTGCCTTTATCGTCGAGTTGGTCGGCATAGCGGTCGTGGACCATGCGCGAGAAATTCTCGATCGAACGGAGCGGCTCTCGTAAATCATGTGAGGTGACGTAGAGCAACGTCTCCAGGTCGCGAGTCCGCTTGGACAATTCCGCCGTCCGCTCCTCCACACGCCGTTCCAACTCGGCGTGTGCGAGACGGAGCGCCTGCTCCGCGCTCTTGCGTTCCGTGATATCACGGATGATCTTTGAGGCACCGACCGTGCAGCCGCCCGCCCCCTTGATCGGCGACACCGTAACCGACACCTCGAGGGGCGACCCGTCTTTCCGGAGACGGACGGTATCGAAATGCTGGGTCCGTATGCCGTGCCGAATCCCCTCCAGAAGCTTCGCTTCTTCATGCAGGCGGTCTGGCGGAATCAGCCGAGTGAACGGCCAGCCGACGATCTCACCGGCGGTGTAGCCGAAGAGCCGCTCGGCGCCTTGGTTCCAAGTTGCAATGATGCTGTTCAGGTCCGTGCTGACGATCGCGTCATCCGAGGATTCGACTATCGCGGCCAGTTGGGCGGTGGCCACCTCTACCCGCTTGTGCTCGGTGATGTCGCGCGCAATGGCGTACATCAGCCCGTCCGGCTGAGGCACAGATTTCCACGACAACACACGCCACGAGCCATCCTTGTGCTGATAGCGGTTGTCGAACTCAAGCACCGATTCGCCGCCGGCGACCTGCCTCTCGACCTCGCGGAGCGTGGCTGCGTGGTCGTCAGGGTGCACGAAGTCGAGGAACGGTCGCGTCAGCATTTCGTCGACGCTCCAGCCCAGTGTCCGTGTGAAAGCAGGGCTGACGCGTTTGAAAAAGCCGTCTGACTTGGCAATGCACAGCATGTCCAGCGAGAGTGCAAAGAAATGCTCCACGTCCTGTTCTGCCTGCTTGCGGGTATCGAGCTCAGTTCGGAGCCGACCATTGATCTCCTGGATATGCTGAGCCCTGCGGAAAATCTCCGCTTCCATTTCCCCTGTACGTGTACGGAGTTCTTCGGTGATTCGCTGTTGCTCATTCCCTGTTTGCTTGAGGCGGACGAACTCCGTGACGTCCTCTACCCGGTGAATGATATACATGACTTTCCCGTTAACCCCGAAGACCGGTGTATTGACCGGACTCCAATACCGTTCTTCAAATCCCCCTCCCTCGGAGTCCGGGCGGCGAATATCATACTTTTGAACGGCCATGGCATCCGGTACGCGATGCTGTAACACCCGTGTCAGCGATGCGCTCAGATTCGAAACTCCGGTCGCAGTGGCGTCCTCGGGATTGTCTGGAAACACGTCGAAGAGGTGTCGACCCAGAATCTCCCCACGCCTAGTCATCGTGGCCTGCAGATAGGCCTGGCTGACCGCCACGATCGTCAAGGTAGGCGTTAAAACAAGATACAGCCCGGGTGCCGATTCAAATAGTGCTTGGAAATCCGGCTGAGGAAGAAGCGTAGCGGACGTGGTACTCTCTCGAGACCCCGATCTCATAACAGCTCTCCCTCTATCTATGTGGCGGATGTCGAAGCGAATTGTTATGAAAGGAACGTTCCTCGGCATCCTGGAACAAAGATATGCACTTAGAAGCTTAGCTTACTCGTGATAATGATACTTGCAAACCTTTTCACGAATTTCCGATTCATTCTTGTCTTATCCTGAATGTTCACCCTGCGCGATTAAAGCCGTAGGAGGTGAGGCCCGCGTTCGCGCGCCGTAGCACCCGTTCATAATCGTGTGGACGAAACCAGGACAGTGACGTAGCCGGCAGAGACGGGATACGTCGAGGTCATGCGGATGTCGACGGAGGAGTTGGTAGCCATCTTGTTTCCTCCTTGTTGAAATGAAGTTGGCTCTCGCCCAGGAAGAGGAGAGCCAATGGAAAGTTCACAGAGGAAACACGAGGCAGAGGCCGTTGTCGGCGTGCCGGAGAGGAACAAGCGGCGGGAGTGAGAGCGTTACTGGCGCGAGCGGTGCGCCTCGCAGGTGCTAGCCGATCGGCCACTGCCGGAGCTACAACAAATACACGACGGGATGCTTTGCAATTAAGCCTAGGCCCGCTGATTAAGAGTGAACGTCTTGGATGAGCCGCAGCCGCAGCGCGTTAGCACAAGGGACGATTTTGAGCGGCATTGAGAGAGCAAGAACTCTCTGAACCTATTGATTAAATGTGGTGAGCCGGCTGGGACTCGAACCCAGGACCCTCGCCTTAAAAGGGCGATGCTCTACCAACTGAGCTACCGGCTCACCGAGCGAAGAACGCGGATTCTACCACCGACGCTCGGCCCGTGCCTAGCCCGCAGCTAGCCCGCAGCATAAGAAGACTGTTATTTGGTTTGTCTCGTTTGTTTGGTTCATCTGGTTGATCTGGTTTGTTTTGTTTATCTGGTTTGTTTAGTTCATCGAGTTGGTCTGGTTCAACCAAATAAACAAAACAAACCAAACAAACCAGACAGTCTAGACAGACTAGACAGACAGACAGACCGAACAGATTGAATGAACAAGACTGGCGCCTGAGAGGAAATTCATCGCTTGCCGCGCCCGCGGGAGATCTTGAGTGGGTTGCGGAGGATAATGGTTTCACTGCGCTTCGAGCCGGTTGAGATCATATCGATGGGACACTCGGAGAGATCCTCAAGATACTGGAGATAGCGCTTGGCTTCCGCTGGAAGCTGTTTGTACGTGGTCGCGCTGGTGGTCGAACCGGACCATCCCTTGAACGTTTTGTACACCGGCTCGCAATCGGTCAGCGCCTGGAGATCGGCGGGCATGTCTCGATGAAGCTTTCCCTGGTACCGATAGCCGGTGCAGACTTTGAGTT
Organism: Nitrospira sp.; assembly: GCA_005239475.1. Classification (GTDB taxonomy): domain Bacteria; phylum Nitrospirota; class Nitrospiria; order Nitrospirales; family Nitrospiraceae; genus Palsa-1315. The sequence goes on from SPAX01000030.1 coordinate 9,972, forward strand.
CCTTGCAGCCGTCGAGCACATCCAGTTTCGTGACGGCCAGTGACGTGAGTCCGTTCACTTTGGTGGCGTACCGCACAACGACGCCGTCGAACCAGCCACAGCGTCGCGCACGTCCCGTCGTCGATCCGAATTCTTTCCCTCGTGCTTGGAGCCCGTCTCCCACCGCATCGGTCAATTCCGTGGGGAACGGCCCGCTGCCGACACGCGTGGTGTAGGCTTTGGCGACGCCGAGCACCGCGTCGATCTTCGTCGGTCCCACGCCCGTTCCCGTTGAGGCGCCGCCGGCCGTTGAACTGGAGGAGGTGACGTAGGGATAGGTGCCGAAGTCCACATCCAAGTGTGTCCCTTGCGCTCCTTCGAACAACACGGTCTTCCCTCCCTCGATCATCTTATTGACGAGCATGGCGGTATCGACGATATGGCTCTTCAGCCGATCGGCATAGCCCATATACTGCCGGAACACTTTGTCGACGTCGAAACGTTCCAGCTTATACAGTTGCTCGAGAAACCAATTGATCTCGACCACGTTCTCTTCGAGTTTGGTTCGAAACGCCTTGGGATTGAGCAGATCCCCCATTCGAATACCGATCCGTGACATCTTGTCCGCATAGGACGGGCCAATCCCCCGCCCAGTCGTTCCAATTCGGCGAGAGCCCTTAGACTGCTCAGACGCTTTATCGATGGCCTTGTGATACGGGAGGATGAGATGAGCACGCTGGCTCACGACAAAATTCTTTCCGATCTTCACGCCTTGAGTCTGGAGATGGTCCAGCTCCTCGATCAACGAGGCTGGATCCACGACGACCCCATTCCCGATCACACAAAGCGTCCCGCGATAGAGGATGCCTGAGGGGATGAGGTGAAACACAAAGGTGCCCCGTTCATTAATCACGGTGTGCCCCGCGTTGGACCCTCCCTGGTAGCGAACCACCGCATCGACGTCGCGGGCCAAGATATCCACGATTTTGCCCTTGCCTTCGTCGCCCCACTGCGCCCCGATCACCACGAGATTTCCCATCGCCTGCAATGCTCCCAAAAAAAAGAGCTCTGGCCAGACCGAAAGCCAGAGCCGAGGGGCCATGGTAGGAGCGACTCTGTAGTTTGTCAAGAACCGTGATGGTCAAAACGGGAGTGGGCAGGCCCCACCCGTCTCTTATTGCGCGCGTCGAACGAGGAGAGTTTTCGACCGCGCGTTCCGCATGCACATGAGACAGGGGGGCTTACCTATCCCCATTTTCTTGACTGTCGCGGGAGGGCCGTGTTAGCATGACCGCGGTTTCACAAGGATTTTCGCGTATTTCCAAATCAACCGACGTGGGGCTGTAGCGCAGTTGGGAGCGCGCGTGAATGGCATTCACGAGGTCGCCGGTTCAATCCCGGCCAGCTCCACCAAATTTTTACACTGGGCGAAAGGCACGCGGCAAGGGGCTAGCGGTAAGAGCAATCTTCAGATTTAGCTCCTGGTCTCACGCCGATCTAGGATCTTCAATGCCTCACCTCTAGCCTCGTGCCGCTAGCCCCTAGCCTGTCCGGAAAAAATGCTCCAAATCGAGTCGGTCAGTAAACAATATTCCACGAGGATTCTGCTTGAGAATGCGACGGCGCACCTTCGCCCCGGTTCACGGGTCGGCCTGGTGGGACCCAACGGCGCCGGCAAGACCACCCTCTTCCGGATGATCCTCGGGGAGGAGTCGCCGGACAAGGGCACCATCCGCAAGCGCCCTCGTCTCCGCATCGGCTACCTCCCGCAGGAACTCGAAACCATCACGGGCAAGAACGTGCTGGACGCCACCCATCGCGATCTCTATCCCGAACATGAGGCTGAACGTATCCTCATGGGGTTGGGATTTTCGGAGATCGACTTCAGCCGTGAGGTCGAAAAGCTGTCCGGCGGCTATCGGATGCGTGTGGCCTTAGCGCATCTGCTGCTGACCAAACCTGACGTGCTGCTGCTCGACGAGCCAACCAACCACTTGGATAAACCGACGCAGCGCTGGTTCGAGCAATTCCTCTTGAACTCGGAGATGACGTTGTTACTCATCAGCCACGACACGGCGTTCCTCGATCGTGTCGTCACCCACATCTGGGATCTCCGCCACCATAAAATCGAAGAATATCGCGGCAACTATACTTCGTTCCAAAAGATCCGCGCAGAGCGGGATGCTCAGCGTGAGGCCGCAGCGGGGCGCCAGGCGAAAGAGGTCGCGCGGGTCCAAACCTTCGTAGATCGTTTCCGCTACCAGGCGAACAAAGCCAGCCAGGTCCAATCGCGTATCAAGGCGCTTGAGAAGGTCAAGATGATTGAGGTGAAGCGCGATCCCAAACGAGTGAAGTTCAAATTTCCTCTCCCGGCAGCGAGCGGTCGGCAGGTCCTGGAACTCGAGGGCGCGGCCAAGCGCTATGGGGAAAAAGTGGTCTACGAGAGAGTCGATTGCTCGATCGAACGGGGCCAGCGCGTGGCGCTGGTGGGAGAAAACGGCGCCGGGAAAAGCACGTTGCTCAAGATGCTGGCCGGAGTGCTGGAGCCGGACAAGGGCACCAGGTCAGTCGGCCATGGTGTCACCCTGCACTACTTTGCCCAACACCAGGCAGAGACCCTGAACCCAGAACATACCATTCTCGACTCCCTCTCCGAGGTGTCCAGCCAAGCGGAAACGAACTTCCTCCGCGGGATTGCCGGCGCCTTTCTGTTCACCGGAGACGATCAAAAAAAACCGATTAAGGCACTGAGCGGAGGAGAACGCAATCGCGTCGCGCTCGCACGGATGCTGGTCGAACCAGCCAATACTTTGTTACTCGACGAGCCAACCAATCATCTCGACCCGGCGTCGGTTGACATGCTCACCGATGCGCTAGCAGACTTCCCCGGCACGATCATCTTTATATCCCACGACCCTACCTTTCTGACCAGAGTCTGCACGCGCGTCATTGAAATCGAAGAAGGCAAGGCCCGTAGCTTCTCCGGCGACTATGAGTACTACTTGTGGAAGAAAGCGCAGGAAGTCGAATCCATCAAGGAATCGAGTGACCACTTGAAGGGAGCGGATCGAGGAAAGACCGCCGGGCCGACCAGGGCGATGGCGTCGCAAGCCCCGACCAAATCCTCAGCCGGAGATCGCCGCGACTTGAACAAGACCCAGGCCAGACTGGAGAAGCAGGTTGCGCGGGCCGAAGCGGAGATCGCCGAATGTGAAACCAAGATCAAAGCGCGGGACCTTGAACTAGCCGACCCGGCTCTCTACAAAGATGAATCCACCAAGTGGAGCGCTCTGCAGATAGAGTATGACGGGTGGAAGAAGGATCTTGCGCGGCTCACCGCCCGGTGGGAAACGCTCGCAGCTGAGCTGGAAGGCGTCAAACAAAAGCTCACGGCATTCGCCTAGCGAGACTGGTCTATCTGGTTCATCTGGTTTGTTTTGTTTATCTGGTTGATTTGGTTAGTTTAGTGCAACCAAACAAACCAGACAAACCGAATAAACCTAATAACGGTCTTCTTATGCTGCGGGCTTTTTCAGCATCCTGCTAGATAGAGGACTTGACCGTTTCTTCGAGGTAGTAGTACAGCCAGCGGTTCTTCTCTTTCGTGACCAGCTCGTCCCAGACCACGCCGATCAGAAACCCCTTCTCCCACGGCTTCACCCAGGCGACTTTCCCATCGAGCCTTTCCATCTGTTCCGCGCGATCCGAATCGAGAAACGCCAACGACACGGTCACCGGCTGGGCCATCGCCAATTTCTCTTTCGTGTGCAACCCTGCACCGACTCTATTGACGTTATCCAACACGGCCGTAATCGCCTTGGCTCCACTCTTCGGTGAAATCAGTGCGGAACCAACCAAGGTCGCCCGAACAAACTTGCGCCGTTCGTTCGTGGCTGCTATCGAGGCAATCGATTTCGGGCTCTGCCGCTTCATGCATCTAAGTATAACCGATTAGAAATCTTTGTCCACCACCCTGTGAGGCCTCCGCTTAGGTGTCTTTTGGTCGGTAATAGCGACGCCCCTTGAGCGATTCCGGGAGGTGCTCCTGCTGCGCTTTGGCCTGGGGATCGTCATGGACATAACGATACCCTTTCCCATACCCAAGCCCCTTCATCAGCGACGTCACGGCATTCCGCAAATGGAGCGGAACCCCTAGATTTCCATGAGTTTTTGCGTCTTCCATGGCCTCTAGCAGTCCGACATAGGAGGCATTATCTTTTTGCCTGGTGGCGAGATAGGTCGTCCCCTGGGCCAAATTGATCTGCGCCTCGGGGAGCCCGACAAACTGCACGGCCTGAGCGACCGCAGCCGCGACCACCAGCCCCATCGGATCGGCATTCCCCACATCCTCGGAGGCAAAAATAACCAGGCGCCGAGCGATAAATTTCGGGTCCTCCCCCCCTTCCAACATACGGGCGAGCCAATAGAGGGCGCCATCCGGATCGGAATCCCGGAGACTCTTAATGTAGGCAGAGATGACGTTGTAGTGTTCTTCGCCGGATTTGTCATACCGGATTGATTTCTTCATCAGCGCGGCTTCCAGCGCCGCTCCATCGATCAGACGCGTGCCGTCAGGCTCAGCCGGTTGCTGCGTGACCACGAAATCCAGCGCCGTCAGGAGTGCCCTCGCATCGCCGTTTCCATAGGCAATCAGTCGTTGCCTGGCATCGGGTGACAGGCGGGCATTCCACTTCCCCAACCCAATCGCAGCGTCCGCGAGCGCCCGGTCCAGAATCTGTCCGAGCGCCTCATCAGAAAGGGGCTTGAGCACAATGACCAAGGAACGGGACAGGAGCGGTGAGATCACTTCAAAGGACGGATTCTCCGTCGTCGCGCCGACCAGGATGACCGTTCCCCGCTCGACGTGAGGGAGAAAAGCATCCTGCTGCGCCTTGTTGAACCGATGGATTTCATCGACAAATAAGATGGTCCGTTGGCCGTTAATCGCCTGACGCTGCTCTGCTGTCTTGATGATGGCCCGCAGTTCGGGAACACCCCCTGTGACCGCTGAGAAGGGCACGAACTGTGCTTTGGTATGGCGCGCGACGAGATGCGCCAGCGTGGTCTTGCCAGAGCCGGGCGGCCCCCAGAAGATGACGGAGGAGAGTTGATCTGCCTCGATCGCCCGCCGCAACGGCCGATCCGGCGCAGTGATGTCCTCTTGCCCGACGAAGTCCGCAAACTCTCGTGGCCGCAGACGCTCGGCTAACGGAGCCTCAACGGACTTCTCTCCATCAGGAGTACCAAACAAATCAGGAGCCTGATCGCGTGAAGTAGGCATCTAACAGACTGCGGAATAACTATTGTGGCACGATGGAATTCGATGGCCCGCACATACAAGACAAACCCGGTCTGTCTGGTCTATCGGGTCTGTCTTGTTCATCTGATTAGGTTCGTTAAACCAAACATACGAGACAGACCGAACAGATCAAATGAACAAGACAGGCTGGTGGACTTTTTCAGCATCCTGCTAAATCCTCAAGAATGGCGTGAATTGTATACGCTAGCCTTGATGATCGCAAACGGACCCTTGACCTGAGAAGGCTACCCCAACAATGAGGTGATGGGGATCATTGACCCTCTCCATTTGTTGTTTGGAGAATGACGAAAAAGCCAGCCAGCAAGGCCGCAGCGAGTGAAAACACGATGCAAGTTTTCCGGGAAATTGGAGGCTGGAATGGCTGGAATGGGAAAGTGGCAGCAGGGTGTTGAGAACGGCTTCCAGCGCGGCCGCAGCGAGCGAGATGAGATAGGCTGAGGTCAAAGGTTAAGGTTGAGCAAAGTCCCGACTTTTTGTTCTCAGCCTCAACCTGAGCCTTAACCTTCCATTAACGCTGGGGGACTTTTTCAACACCCTGCNTAGTCGGAGTCGCCNACGNTGCCNCGNCGTATCANCTTCAGAAACTCNAGCCTGGTTTGNGGNTGACTGCGGAAGGCGCCTAACATAGAGCTGCTGACCGCAACGGTGTTCTGCTTTTCGACGCCCCGCATCATCATGCAGAGATGTCGCGCTTCAATGACGACCCCCACTCCGTGCGCATTCAGCTTCGATTTCAGAGTTTCGGCGATCTGTACGGTGAGTCGCTCTTGGACTTGCAGCCGCCGCGCAAAGGTGTCCACGATACGCGGAATCTTGCTGAGCCCCACCACCTTCTTATTGGGCAAATAGCCCACATGGACTCTGCCGTAGAATGGCAGCAAATGGTGCTCGCACATGCTGAAGAAATCGATGTCTTTGACGATGACCATCTCGTCGTACTCAATCGGGAAGAGCGCGCCGTTCAGGAGGTGATCGATGTCGCGGTGATACCCCTGCGTCATGAAGGCGAGGGCCTTGGCCACTCGCTCCGGAGTCTTGAGTAGCCCGTTCCGGCCGGGCTGCTCGCCAAGGGCGAGCAACATCTCTGTGACCAGGGATTGCAGGACATCTACATCTGCTGCTCTGCCGCTCTTACTGACGTCTTCGACCTGCTGCCCACCCCGCCGCTTGACTCCCTGCTTAGCCATGCCGCCCCTCTCTATACTGTAATGCTCAATGTTAAATGATGAATGTTGAATGTGGAATGTTTGGAAATCATCAAATCGTCAGACATCTTTTCGATTCCGACAATTCTACATTCAACATTTATCATTCAACATTCCCAATGCCCCCCGCATACTCGAAGTAGTTGTCGCGTGTTTCAATCAGCCCGACCTTTTCCAGTTGCCCGGCGGGGAGGCACTTCACTAACAGATCCCAGATCAGCAGCACCAGATTTTCTCCCGTCGTGGTGCGATCGGCAAACTCAGGATCTTGATTGAGATCGTGATGGTCGAATCGCGTGATTACTTGTTGCCCCACAGTCCGATCCAGCCGATCAAGATCTACGCCTCCACCGGTCGTGGTCGGAACCGTGCTCTTCACGGTCACCAGCACAACGTAGTTATGGCCGTGCCCATTAGGATTATTGCACTTCCCAAAGGCAGCCAGGTTTTCTTCGGAAGACAGATGATCCGTGTGCAGCCGGTGTGCTGCGCAGAACCGATATCGCCTCGTGACGCTCGCCTGTGCCATCGTGGATTCAGCTCACATCCAGCGCAAAAATAGAGAAGCCAGGACCGGCCGCGGTATTCGGACAATCCTGGCTTCCCCTGTCATTCATTCAACTGAGCAACTCGCGCCACTTCAGCGCAAATTCCTTAGGCGCTGAAGGAGCTGCCGCAACCACACGTGGTCTTCGCTTGTGGATTCTTAATCGAGAACCCGGACCCTTGGAGACTGTCCACGTAGTCAACTTCGGCTCCCTGAAGAAGCGGAGCGCTCTGCGAATCCATAATGACCTTGACGTCACCCTTTTCAATCACGGTGTCGTCGTCGGCCATCTTCGACTCGAAGGCCATTCCGTATTGATACCCGTGACACCCGCCGCCCTTGACATAGACCCGCAGGCCGACGATATCCTTCTCTTCCACCATTAATTCCTTGATCTTCTGTTCTGCAATCGCCGTAATCGTAACCATCGTGATCCTCCTCGTGTGACCAGGCCGTCCTTCGAAAACCTGCCTGGAATGTCTTAGTGTAACATCTCTTTACCGGATTTCAATACCCTGCGACTCCGACTGCGGCATCGTGGGCGCAACCCACTTGCCCTCTGGCACCCGAACGACCACGTCTCCGAGCACTTTGGCCTGGCATCCAAGGCGATGCCACGGCTCACTGAGTGCTTCCCGATCAAGGAGATCTTGCTCATCAAAGTCGATCTCCGACAGGTTTTCTGGAGCGCTCTGCACTTCGACCCGACAGGTGGTGCAGGAGGCGTTCCCACCACAATCGTGATTCAACACAAACCCGAGCAGCTTCGACGCCTCCAACAACGACGTATTGACCTCAACTTCTCCGCTCTTGCCCTCAGGATGGAGAAACGTCACCCGCGGCATCGCAAATCCCCCTCAATGCACCATTGCACCGATCGCCACCGGCTGATAGGGACAGCGCTGCAATCGGATATGTTCCTCAAACTCATGCCGGAACAGTTTGATGCTGCTCTGCACCAACACGGCTGCCCCGGTTACCAGCGTGCAATAGCCCGTCCCCTTCACAAATCCACAGACCTGGAGGAGACTCTCCATATCTTTCTCCGTCCCCTCTCCCTGCTCAATCTTGGTCATGAGCGCGGCGAGATTGATGGTCCCCATTCGACAGGGTGGGCACTGCCCGCAACTCTCGGCCTTGAAGAAATTGGAGAACTTGAGCGTCAGCGCCACCATGCACGTCGCATCGTCGACCACGATCACGCCGGCCGACCCAAGCCCCGTGCCGGCTTTCTTCAACGAATCGAAATCCATCGTCAGGTCGAGTTGATCGGCGGTGACCATCGAAAATGCCGGTCCACCGGGAAATACCGCTTTGATCTTGCGGCCGCCTGGTACCCCCCCACCGCACTTGTCCACGAGTTCCCGGATCGTCGTACCCATCGGCATCTCATAGACACCTGGGCAATTCACGGCACCGCTCAGGGAGAACATCATCGTGCCCGGACACTTTTCTGTGCCGACCTGCGTGAACCAGGCCACGCCTTTCAGGAGGATCCGCGGAATGTTGCACAAGGTTTCGACGTTATTGACCAGCGTCGGCTTCCCGTAGAGGCCGAAATCCGTCGGGTAGAAAGGCGGCTTCTGTCTGGGCATCGCCGGACGCCCTTGCATGGATTCGAGCATCGCTGTTTCTTCACCGGCCACGTAACTTCCGTGGCCTTCAAAGACTTCTAGATCGAGATTCACACCACTCCCCAGAACATTGTTGCCCAAAAACCCTTGAGCCTTCGCCTGCGCCAACGCCTTTTTTAGATTGTCCCGCTCTTCGTGATACTCATGATTCACGTAGATGAACGCCGCCTTGGCTTGGACCGTGTAGGCCGCTATGAGGCAACCTTCGATAAGCTGGTGGGGCGCCTGCTTGAGCAAGTAACGGTCTTTAAACGTCCCTGGCTCATGTTCGCCTGCATTGCAGACGAAATAGTGTTCTTTCACCCGATGATTGAGGACCTTTTCCCACTTAATGCCGGTGGGAAAGCCCGCACCCCCCCGCCCACGGAGCCCGGCTTTCTTCAGCTCATTGACGATATCGTTCGCGCTCAGCTCTTTGACGCACTTCTTCCAGGCCTCATAGCCCCCGATCTTCCGGTAGGCCTCGATATCCCAGGGAGCGCCTTCAAGCGTTTGAAGAAGTCGTGGTTCAGTCGCAGTCGTCATGCACCATTCCTCACCCGTTCGTCTCAAAGTATGGAGCAATACTATAAAGCTCCTGACCGGTATTCGTCAAGGCAATGAACCGATAATAGGCCTGAATCTCAATGACTTAGGGCCACCGCCCTATACGGAACTAGGTATATGGGCCATCTGAACAGATCGCAGACGCGCTGAAGGTCGGAAGCAGAGAACGGTGAACGGACTTGCCGACGGGCATTCCCGCCGGCAGCCCCTACACCGTCTTACTTGAAGTGGCTGCCCGCCCCCATGAAGAACAGCATGGGGATCGAGAGCAAGACGTTGACACGTGAAGCCAAGAGCGCGGTTCGGCCCCACTGAGCCATTTCCGCCGGCGCCGGGGTCCCCTGGGCTGCGGCCGTCACCGCCGCAATAATCTTCTTTTGGTTCGGCCAAATGATCGCGTGGACGTTGGCCATCATAATGATGCCCAAGAGTCCGCCGATTCCCAGCGCAATCGCGCCGGTTCCACCTCTCTGATACAGATAGAGGTACAAGACGATCCCGGCAAGCACCGTGACCGTCGCGCCGTGACGGAACCAGTTCAGCGCGGCGGGCATCAACTTGGGAATCACAATGTTCTTGGTGGGGCCATCCAAACTCTTCAAGAACGCCGCATTGATCAGGTTGAAGAAATACAACAACCCGATCCAGACGATTCCGGCCAAGAAATGGACCCAGCGAAACAACATACCCACCCAATCAACATCACCGGCCCCAATGCCGGCCATACCGAGATACGCTACGATCAACACCGCAGCGAGCACAAATCCTGCGCCTATCGTCTGCATCGGGCTCTCAAGAAATTTCATAGTCTCTCCTCACTCAGTGTAATTGCTAAGTCGCTATCTGTACTGTAAGCCCGGTTCTCTTGTCAAACGGGCCTCGGACCATGATCGGGTTAGGCCATTAATCGATCGACCGTTACGCAGAGTTCCCGTACCGCGCTAGCAGAGGCCGCCAATGCCGCTCGCTCCTCCGCCGTCAGCTCATATTCGACCACCTGTTCCGCCCCACCTCGCCCCAGCCTGACCGGCACACCAACGACGACATCCATTAATCCATACTCGCCCTCGCAGAGCACCGCACAGGGCAACACCCGCTTCTGGTCCTTCATGATCGCCTCGATCATATCGATAGCCGAGGCCGACGGGGCATAGAACGCGCTGCCCGTTTTCAACAGATTCACGATTTCGGCGCCCCCCTCGCGTGTTCGCTTCACGATCGCCTCCAACCGGTCTTTCGACATTAGTTCTGAAACCGGTTTCCCCTTCACCGTCGTGTACCGCGACAGCGGCACCATCGTGTCACCATGCCCCCCCAGCACCATCGCCGTCACATCGGGACCCGAAACACTCAACTCAGCGGCGATGAAGGAACGCATACGGGCAGAATCGAGCACCCCCGCCATACCCAGGACCCGCGACTTCGGCAGTCCACTCACGCGACGCGCCACATGGACCATGGCATCCAGCGGGTTAGTGACGAGAATCAGAATGACGTTCGGGGATCGCGACACCAACTCGGAGACGACCGATTTTACGATCTTCGCGTTCGTGGTCAACAGCTCATCACGGCTCATCCCCGGCCTGCGAGGGATTCCGGAGGTGATCACTGCCACTGAGGAGCCGGCCGTTTCATCATAGCCGTTGGTGCCCACCACGCGGGTGCTGTAACCGCAGACTGGCCCGGCTTGTGTAATATCGAGGGCCTTGCCTTGCGGGACGCCCTTGACAATATCGACAAGCACCACCTCGTACTCGTCCTTCTCGGCCAGCCGCTGCGCCATCATGCCGCCGACGTTCCCCGCACCCACCACTGTAATCTTCGGTCTCCCCATGCTTCCNCNGNAANTNNTNNGTNTCNNNNTNNTNNANTCNNNGTNAAGNGTNNNTNNTNANNCGNNNNGNGTGAANCNCAANNCNCNNNACNCNTNACNNCNGNACNNCTNANGTNTGTTCGTGCTCCGTCCAGCCCGCAACTTTAAAATTGATCGTGCAGACGAAATTGTCCCCGTCGTAAAAATTGACTTTGATCTTCTTCTTGCCATAGGTCTTTGCCAGAAAGGCGTCCGGATCATCGACCAATTCCTGATACCCTCCCGCCGGATATTCGCCGAGATCGNGGAATACCACGATCATCCCCACTTTGACTTCTTGAAGAATCTTGGCCCAACAACGGGGATAGACTTCCCAAAACTTGGCCTCGATCAGGTCCTTCGTCGGCTCCTGNCGGTCCTCCCCCGGCTTGATNGGCTGTGCAAACTTCGCCAANCGNCGGACATAGGGATATTGATGCCCCGTAAACAGCTTGTGGAGCCAGGGCGGCACAGTTGGTCGTTCTGCTGAATTCGCCATCGATTCTCCGTACCCCTTTACGCCTTACCCTTCACGCCTCACGTCTTCTACGTCGTCATGCGTTGATAAATCCGCGGCAATCGCATCGGCAAGGCTTCGATATGATCAATGACCGCGAACTGCACGTCCCCGTACATTCTCCGGAGATAGCCATCGGCCTCCCGATCGATCGTGATACAAAACGGATGCACCCCCCGCTGCCGCGCCTCTCGTAACGCTGCCTTGGTGTCTTCCAGCGAATACTCGTCTTTATAGCCGTCATCGAGCGGACGCCCATCGCTGACAAGGACGAGCAGTCGCGTCCGCGCCTCACGCGCCAGCAATTTGGCGGTGGCATGGCGAATGGCTGCCCCATCACGGTTTTGCTGCATGGGAGCCAGTCCGCCCAAACGCTGCGCCGCCTTCCCGCCCAACTGATCGTCAAAATCCTTGATCACAAGAAAATCCACTTGCCCGCGGCCCTGGCCCGAATAGCCGTAGAGCGCATATTGGTCTCCGACCGCCTCGAGCGCTTCACACAAGAGCACCAGCCCCTCTTTCTCCAGATCGATCACGCGGCGTCCGCTATCCAACTGGCGACTGGTAGACCCACTCACATCGACCAGAAACGCGGCCGCGACATCCCGCTCTTTTCTCTCCCGCCTGACGTAGATCCGGTCCGACAGGTCTACCCCCGCCGCCCGTTCAGCGCACATACGAACTGCCGCATCCACATCGAGCTCGTCGCCGTCAGCCTGGCCCGGCACGCGCCGCAACCCAGGGGGCCGCAGACTTTCAAAGAAACGTCGAAGTGCAGAAACCTCACTCCCGTGCGCGCTCAACGTGGCACCCACAATTTCCCCGCTCCCCTCCTCCGCGGCACGCTCGACGACGCGACACCAGTTGAGACGATAGTCATCGATTCCCTGATCCCATTCCGGATAGCGCACCGCACGATCGCCCGGCCCGGCATGATCGACCGGCACCGGCTGCTCGACCTTCAAAGCCAGGAGTTCCTCCACATGGGTGGGCAACTGCCGCCCGCCGGCAAGCCTGTCACTCTCGGTCGCCGTGTGCGTTCTCTCTCGATTCCGTTGACCCTGCGCCGACGACTCCTGTGCTCCGCCAGCGGCACTCGCCATTCGTTCGATGTCCTCTGATTGTTTCTGATCGTCCGAAGCCCGTCCATTCTGGTCATGCTGACGAATGAACTCAGGATTCATCGCCCCACGATATACCCAGTTGGTGACGGGGCGATAGTCTTCACCCGTCTGTTCAGAGGCCGACGGACCCACACCCAGCTCCTCTGACGGGTCATCGGCCTGATCGACCTGGATCATCGCCCCCTTTGGCGCCAACAACTCTTCGAGCCGCAGGTAGAGCGCATGGGCCACACGCACGGCCTCTTCCGCCGTCGCCGTTGGAGACAGAACGGCCTGACACATCGGCCAGAGGATGGTGATCTCGTCCTTGATGGCTTCGTGAATCGCGACAGGCTGCGACGCGGCGGTCGACAACTGGAGCAGCTGATCGACGACGAGTTCTTTGGCGGTCAGCCCGTGCGTCAGCGACCGCGTCGTGATGGCCTCCCGCGCGAATTGCTGTAGGTCCCGCTGAAGTCCCGGATACTCCCGCTGCAACAAAAACTCTACCCGCGCATCCTCTACCAGCATCCACAAGTCCTGGACCAGTCCCGGATGGGGATACAGACGAAACAGCGCCGCCAAGGTGTCCGGCGCAGCCTGTTTCACCAGGCCATACTTCTGCCGAACGGCCATAACCAAATCCGCGAGCGGCTCAAGGGTCAGCCGGTATGTCCCGAACTCCACGTGCCCCGCTTCGTGAGCCGCCATCACCAAATACAAACGCGTATTCTCCTCGGCAGTGGGATAGCGCCGAAGGAGCGCCGGCAGCGAGATGATGCGCCCGTCCTGGCTCACCGTAGCCCGCGCAGACGTCTCCTGGCTCAGCGAGTCGGGGAGCGCCTGTATCGTCAGATCCGTTCCACAGAGCCCTTGCACGAAAAGCTTCACGGTACGGGCGACCTTCCTGAGCGGCACGCCACTCAAAGCCGCCTCCACCGAGCTCAGCGCCTTCTGCGACTCCAGGGCAAAATAGGCTCTGGCTCCTTCGACACTGTACGCCAGGACTTCCATCCCCGCTGTGAACCAGGCCTCGAAGCGAGCCATGGCCTCGGCAGACTCGCCGATCACGCTCACCAATTCCGGCGCGCGCCGCAAATAGGCCAACGCCGTTTCTGCGTCACGCTCTGCTACCAACGCCCCGTACTGCAATATTTTTAGTCGCCATCTCTCATTCGGCACGGCACGCAATAGACGTGGCGATTCCGATAACCAGGCAATGCCAGACCCAGGATCACGTTCAGCCAGCAACGACCCGACCGCGACGACCCTGGCCCTCACCGCCGGGTCTTCGAGATCGCCGAGGATGAGCGGACTGGTACGGAGGAATTCGATGGTTCCAAAATAGTCCGTCTTGCCGAAACTATTCTGGGAAATGAGTTTCAGTCCGAACGTCGCCCAGGCTCTTGCCTCCTGAAGCGGCAACACGCGGGCTACCGCGGGAATTTGGCGGATATACTCCAAGGCGACGACAAAATCGACCGGCGTCAGTTCGAACCCGATCTCTAACCAGGCCCCCAGCTGATCCGGCGGGATAACCGTCACGACGTCCGGTGAAACACGGAGAAATTCCAGCGCGACGTTCGCATCTTGCTCAGCCAGTTCCAGGGCGGTTTTCAGCACCAATGACCGGACCGTTGGTTGCTCGATCAGACCCAGAACCAGCGGGCTCTCCTTGAAGAACTTCATCCCGATCGCACCGGACGATTCGGCTAACACAATCCCCAGATCCAGCCAGGCCACCGCATCGCTGAGCCGATCCCGCCGTTGCAAATCGGGGAACGATTCGATCGCGGCACGAGCAACCTTTTCCGACACCTCGTACAGCTCGTCGAGCAACACAAGGACACCCTCGACCTGGTTCGGTTTCGTGGTGGAGCCGGCAAGACAAGAAACCAGATGCTGGGCCGTAGCTGGCCCTAGCTCTTCCGCCATTTTGGCGATCAATGGCTTATGGGTATCCGATATCTCCATTCTCGATCCAATCTTACGGAATTTACAGGAAGTGCTCGATTGTAAAGGACGCCCTAGCGCTTGTAAACTACGCCCCTGCGGTGCGGACATGGGGCGAGAGGCAAAGGGCTAGAGGGTAGAAAATCTCGTCTTTCCTCTCGCCATTAGCAGGCTGAGGAAAAACGATGTGGGCGGACCAGAACTTCACTGGTTCACATGTCTGGGATAACGGAGAACATCGGGCAGGATGCTCAAAAAGGCTGTCCAGCAAGGCCGCAGGCGAAGCAAGAACCGGAGGCGTACCCTCTGGGGTACGTTGAGGATTCTTGTGAGCTGAGAACGCCGCTGGCGGACTTTTTCAGCATCCTGCAAGCTAGCCTATCGAAAGGATTGTGGAATGGCCGAGCCCAAGCAAGAGAGTCTCGACAAAATGTGGAAGTATGCGAAGGGATTCGCGAAGAAGAGCGGGACGACACTGCATCCCACTCCCGCAGTCACCGAAGCGGTAGTCAAGGGCCTCGCGATGCACATGGACGAGCTGGGCAAACCCCTCTGCCCCTGCAACTTCTACAAGGATAAACAAGCGGAAGCCAAACTCCGCCGCTGGATGTGCGCCTGCGACGAAATGCAGATCTACAAATACTGCCACTGCCTGTTATTTGTGCGGGAAGACGGCATGCCGATCACGGAATATCTCCCGGAAGGCCACGAAGGCCGTGAAGTCTACGGCATCGTCACAGATCCAACACCCAACAAAGGCCGCGCTCTCAAGCACAAGGCAACTGCGACACCGAAACCCTTGGGCGACACACCGGAGTCGTCCTCACCTACTTCATAACGACCATACCACTGCGCGATCAGCTCCTGTGCGCTTCAATCATCATGCTGCGGTTGGCCCCCTAGATCCGCACAACCAGAGCCAACCCCACCGGACATTTCTGGTTCACTAAGATTCCCGCCGGGCGCTACTACCTCGTCAGCCTGATCGAAGAGGGATCGGGAGCCCGCCAAGACGAACAGCTAACAGGCCTAGCCTGGCTGATTCTCGAACTCGACCCAGGTGAAAAACTCACCAATCTCGTAGTGACCGACTGCAAAACCAGCCTTTGCTGAACCTCCTCAAGCAACCAGCCTTTCCTTCATCCTCATCCCTGGAACTAGGTGGCGTGACAGTTTCACCTGCCCTCCATCCTTTTTTTACTGACGCTAAGCGAGATGGATTTCTGCAGGATCAAAACAGTCTGTTCTGGACAGTTTGTCCGAAAATTCATAACTTGATCGAAGAGTAACACGGAAAACTCATACTTCCTTAACTGGAAGAATGGATGCGGGTTATTGGCCCGCTCACTTTGTTATCAGAGTATTTGGGAGGTTGACGTGATAGCTCGAAGGATTTCTATCCTTGCAATAAGCATTGCCGGACTTTTCGTTTCTTGTGCGTTGGCATCTTCGGTTACGAAACCAGAATTAGAGAAGATCTGCGGTGAGGAAGGCGGATTGAAAACTAAGGGGACGCTCACTGTAGAAGGGTATTTTCAATCAAGCAATATTAGTGACACGTTTGGTTTTAGTCAGATTGCTACCAAGCTAATCAAGGAACGATTTGCATACATTGAATCCGATCAAAAGTATTGGACCGACCAGCGAACGGGGAAAAAATACCTGTATGACTATGACGCCCTCAACAAACGTGCAGTGGGAAACGGGACAAAGTATTATCGTTATTATCTCGCTCCTTCCGGATCCGCCGCATGCGCAGGATATGAGGATGCAATCAAATCTACCGCTTTCACACTGCCAGGCCTACGGCAAATGGGCCTGCCAAGTTCTTTGTGTATCGCCAGTGAAAAAACCGACACTCTCAAAAGCGAATTTGAGCTTGTGTCTATGCGTGAAGCCACCACAACTCCAATCCCTATTCGATGGGCCAGGTATCAGGCGAGAAGTATTCAGAGTGGAGAGGTGCAGGCACAGTATAGCTCGTTTATTCATTGTTTTGGGCCATCAGCCCAAACGCCTCAGGGGCACACTGTTTGTATCAACAATGCGCCAAGCTATTATTGTCACAATCCAAAGGAGTATTTGTCTTTCTTTGAATCTACTTTCAAAGCCGCTCCGAATTCAGTCTTGCCGCAGAATCCGAAACTGGCAGAGGTGGAGCAATCAAAACCTGCTTCCGTGCAACAACTCATTGCCGTTGTGACTGAACAGCTGCGGTGGAGGGAGGGCTATGTACAAGATCAAGTCTATTGGAATCTAGTGCACCCTGTTGATAGGGATGGGGTACTAGCGTTCGAGGGCGACAAATTGGTGATACTCAAGTACGGCGTAATTCGAAAGTTGCCGGTTATCGCAGAAGGCAAACAGCTTCAGCAACCAATGGCGTTGAAGGGTACCGACAAGGAAATTTGGGTGATAAGTGGAGACAGACTCAACGGATTGACCAATCGTAGTAACCAATGGTGGATTCTCCAGTACTCATGGGAAGGCCAGCAAATGGCTGCGTACACCTTTACTATGCCGCCGATTCCATGGAAGGGTGATGTTATGTACCGGCTCGATAATTTCGAAGTTAAACCAGGTGGGTTTTTCGTTTCGGTTCTCGACTTCGGTACGGTGAATAATAGGTTCAATATCGATGGGGCATATCGGCTAGATCTTAAGGTGGCTGGTTCGAAGAAATAGAGAACAGGGGCAGGGGCACGGCCTCGTCAGCTGGGGCTAGTCCATCGTAGTTTGAGAGGTGGGGCGGGAGATGGGTGAGGAAGGGGGTCGGCTCGCCACGCGCTGCGAAATGATTGATTGCAAGACCCGGCCGCATTCTTATGAGGAAAAGGCCTGGCTCATTCGATACCACCACAGATCCCAGTTTCTCGGTGTGAACCGACCCCAGAGCGATACTGCCTGCCGTGTGTGAGCAGATACGATGTTCTGGAAGCGAAGAGTGATTTCGCGGGGCATTCTTCTGATCGCGCCGTGCAGGTCCGGAGCGTTCTTGCACTGCGCCTTGGGTGGGCAGGGCTTCAGTTTCACAACCATCCACCAGGCTGAACTTGGAAGGATGAGGATTTCATCGATGCCTCCATTCTCAGTCGATGGTCCAGGTGGGTTTATGAATGTAAGATACGGCCAGAGTGGTATGGCTTCGTGATCCAGGCTGACCGAGAGTTCGCGTGGCCTCAAAATGATAGGACTGCGGCCGTCGTTGATGACGCGAACGTTCACTTGAACAAACGCCTGTTCCGGAAATGACGTACCACCCTCAACAAGCTTAACCTGGCCCACTTGAATAGAGACGTCACCCTCGTCTAATTCAACAGTGTCAGCGGCGAGCTCAGTCTTCAGCAGGGATCCTGGAGGAGTTGCCGGGTACACTAATAGCTCATGAGCGCATCCAAAGGACAGGAGCACGACCGCGAGCCCTACGGAACAGCGAATGACACACGTGATCGAGTAGATCATAGATTGCCCTTGCACCACCGTTGCACTATTCAAAGATTGTTTTCGGTATCCACTTAATTCCTGGATTGGTACGGCAAGAAATCCTTCGGTAGTTGATAGACAAAGGGTCTCCCCCCGAAATTCGCAGTCCAACGATCACTCGCCTCACCTTGGCGCTCAGGAGCGGCTGCGGTAACAGCGGCGGCATAGTCGCGACCTGGCTTAATGTTCATGCCGCCGCTTCCCCGTTCAGGGTCCCCGTTCATCCAATTACCATTGCGACGGAAGTACAGCCGACTCGAATCCAAGTCGATCGCAAGCCCAATGATGTCTCCATCTGCAAGCTGGGTACGTTCAGACAATAGGCCTACTACCCCGTATCCATTACTGTTCTCTCTCGTATCAAACCTGTATGTATCCCTACCTGGTGACATCAGGCCGACATCTGTCCAGCGAGACATGCCGTTTACACCGTTAGCCCGACTGAGGACAAACTCCACATACCGTTTCCCTGTATTGTACGCAACGGATGCTTTGCTCTCCGTAAATGGGCCGGCGCAGCAGTATCCGACAGTTAGCTTGCCCGAGGAGAGAAAATCTTGGCTCATTGTTTTGGCGACTGATTCCTTGCGGGAGATCAGAATGATCGGTCCGGCCTGCCCACCAGCTCCTGAATCTGCAAAGCTTAGGGTCAGGTTGCCGTCCACGGCAAAATCCTTCCCGCGACGTTGGCTCTGCACCGTTACCGGCTCGCGACCAAGCATTTTCTTAACCTCCTCCCTAAAGTCGAGATAGCGGTCTTTGGTTATGAGCTCGGTGGTAAAGTACTGCCATCCATCCTGAAAGAATGCTGAATCGATGGGAACAGACCGAGGTAACCCAGTGACCTTCTGCTCATGGTATCCTCGCGCAATCACCGATAGGATTTGGGTTCCCGGTTCAATGGTCAGGTGCCAGTCCACTGGCTCATACGCCATCAGTAAGAGTGTGATGGGGGTTCCCTTCGTTGAAACATGGACGTTCACGTTTCCCGTAGTGTGTTCCCCCGCTGGTCCGTCGAGCGCAGGATGTGTTCCAGACCCAAACAATACCGAGACAGCATGGACGTCTCCGATCGGAACGGTTACAGGGCCCTTCAAGGTCGGAACAGGTATCTGCTTTTTTGCGGTAGCCGCAGCCTCCCTCAGTTCCTTCAACTCAGATTGCAATGTCTGTCGTGCCTCCGCAAAATACTGTTCCTGTATTTGAAGCCCTTTAATTTTTGCAGGGTCTTTCTCTGTTGCTCGGCGAGTCTGAATGCTGCCTAGGATGCTCTCTAGATGGTCGAGCAGTCTTGCAAAATAGTTGAGTCCGTATGCGAGCTGAGCATCTTCCGTGGTAAAACGATTCGCGGACTCCTGTATATTCAAGTTTCTCGTCCGCTGCGCCAGTTGATCAGTAATTTCTCGAGGAGTGCTTGGAGTCCGTTCAGAGTTTACGATTTCCCTAAACACCCTGCCAATTTCTTCAGCGTGTCGTCGACCTTCTGAAGCTGGATCGACCACGTCAGTCAATTGCTTTGCCTGATTCATCCTTTCTTCAGAAGCAACTGAGGAAATCGATGGGGACAATGCCAATACAACCAAACAAAGAAATGTGCACAAGAGACCGACCTGTCTACATACATTCTTTCTCATAGTTGAGTCCCTAGTCTTACGAACGCAGTTGAAAGGTCAGCTACTCGATGTGCCTCTACCTATCGTCTATAGGTAGACGGGTGACAGAGATATTGAGCTAGGAGTTCTAATTTATAATGAAAGCTGGGCGGGCCCTAATGAATTAAAGATACCTAACAGGGCCTTAAGATTGATGAAGGTGAAGAATTGTATGAGCGACTACACTGAGTTGAAGCGAAAACCACCGGTTGGGCAGAAGAATCCAGGACATTCTACTTTTTCAGATCGACCCATTCCATCTCTACCTACATGCGTCCATCGAGCCCTGTTGACCCTCCCCCAATTCCGACTGCGGTCGTCGAACGAGCACCACACTACCTCAAGGAATATATTGCCTCTTCACTCCTCATACCCACTCTCAGCGGGGTAGCCTGGTCGATCTCTACTGCGCGCCTGCATTGAGCACCTTCTGAGCGTGCGCGATGGGCAAGCACAGAGATAGCACTGCCACCCCGACAAAATCTTTTCAGTCTCCTTCTTCCTTTCCCAACTCGTGCCGAGGTGGCGGGATGGGCGGAACAGCTTCTATTGCGCGCCCCCTTCTCACCTGCCCGCCCGAGCCGAGACGCGCTCTTCACCCAAACGAGCACCTTCTGAACGTGCGCGTTCCGCGAGCAAGGAAGCCGGCCGCCCGTCTCGCCTTCACTGCCACCCCGATAAAATCTTTTCAGTCATCTTCTTCTCCTTCCCCCAACTCGTGGCGGGATGGAAGGGGGAGACCTCACGTGCGCGCGTCGGACGAGCACCTTCCGAGCGTGCGCGTTCCGCGAGCACAGAGGTCCCCCCTCCGTCCCACCCCATCCTTACTGCCACCCCGACACGTCATATCCCTTCTCAATCAAACACCGCACCACCGCATCGGCGTACGGAGGATCCGGTTCAAGCGGTCTGTAGGCACCAC
>SPAX01000031.1 GCA_005239475.1 Nitrospira sp.
CAGACCATCCTTCCTGCTCGCGGAACAGTGAGTGGGATGAAGCCTGATGATCTTCTGTGCTCGCGCAACGCGCGGCCTCACAAGGATGCGAAGGGAGCCACCAGACCATCCTTCTTGCTCGCGGAACGCGCACGATAAGAATGTGCTCTTTCGACGCGCGCAGTGAAGGACAGTCCGGCGACTCCCTTAGGAGCGAAAGTGTAATGTTGACCTTCCCCCGATTCCGTGGACACCTGGTTAAGCAAGAATGGGTTCTCCAATCTGGCATACGCAGAATATTTCTGTGGCTTTATGGGGCAAACTGAGAGTAGCAATTGTAGCAATAATCTCCATCTCTGAGGGATTACCGAATGCGAAATTTCCTCTCCTATCGAAGAACCACGTGGTTTCCCTGAGAGTTTGTCTCCCATGAGACTTGTCAGTCACCAGGAATGTGAATTGCTCATCGTGAAGCTTATATAAAAGCTTCTTTAGGGGGAGCGCTTCCCAAGACAACGTAGCAAGGCTCATGCAACGAAGGAGGTGTTTCGATGCACTGCCGAAACCTTGTAGGTTTTTTCACGCTCTCAGCCATGCTGGCCCTGGTCACCATAGCGGCTGGCGCTCCGCGCGAGCCTACCGAACACCGAGTCCCCCCCTCCGCAATGAAGGAGGCCCTCAGCTATAAGGCCCCCTTTGGAGAGGCTCGCACAGCCGAGCCAGAAATCGTCGCAGCGGGTAAAAAGCTCTACGAAGGCAAAGGGGGTTGTGTTCTCTGTCACGGGATCAGCGGCAAAGGCGACGGGCCTGCGGCGCATATGCATCAACAGCCGCCAAGGGATTTCACAAACTGCGCCGTTCAGAACGAGCGGGAGGACGGGGAACTGTTTTGGGTTATCAAATACGGCAGTCCAAACACGGGGATGCAACCGCTCATCCCCTCGTTGCTCTCGGAAGAGGAAGGGTGGAAGGTCGTGGCCTATGTTCGAACATTTTGCACCGCACATTCGTAGGGTCATGTGGTTTGGCCCTAGCGCTTCGAGCGGAACAACATCCGTGGCATCATCAATGCGCCGGCGCATGCAGGCGTCAAATGAAGGGACAGAACCATGAGCATTCGCACAATGACAAGACGGGGATTCGTTGTCTGTATGCTTGCACTGATCGGCCTGGTCAGTTTCGAAATCAGCTTCCTGCTGCCTGAGGCTCATGCCATTCCCGCGTTTGCACGGAAATACGGAGTGCCGTGCAATGTTTGCCACGTGCCAGGATTTCCGAAGCTCAATGACTTCGGCAATACATTTCGCGACCAGGGGTATCAATTCGGCGCGGATGTGGACCTTCCGACTCACGAAAATATCACCATGGGCTACTGGCCCCTCTCAATGCGAACGACGGTCGGCTACCAGGCAGCCAGTGTCCGAACGGATGGCAGTGGAGTCACGACCGGTGGGTTTGGTTTTACCGGGCTGGACATTTTAAGCTTTGGTCTCCTGCACCGAGACATCTCGTTTGGCCTAGTGCTTACGCCTGGACTTGGGAGCGCCGGCTTTGGCGCAGGATCGACAGCGGGGGAGGGCGATTTGGAGGCTGCCTATATCCGGCTCAACCGGCTCGAACGGTTTCTTGGTGTTCAAGGCGAGCCGGGGACGTATCTCATGAATCTGAAGATCGGGAAGTTTGAACTCGATGTGCCCTATAGCGAGAAACGGAGTCCCACTCTCAACACGCCCTTCGCGATGTATCACTATGTCGCTGGTACTCCCTACTTCGCCGGGATCGGCGGGACATCGACCAGTACCTACCTCAACCCCAACTCCTTCGCGATCGGAGAAAATTCGCCTGGCGTTGAAATGGCAGGCATTACCAAAACGGCGGTCACCGACGGGTACTTCCGCTACAGTCTCGCGGGTCTCAGCACGAACTCCTTCTCAGGCCCTGTCAGCGGCGGCCCCGGCACTGGAGGGCGAAACGTGAATTTCTACGGCCGTATGACGCAATCGTTTGGGGGCTACGGTATTGTCACAGGCCAGCGCATCGGGCTGTTCGGCGTGTACGGAAATGCTCCTACTATCGCGAATGTTACCTGCCCAGACTGCCAGGGCATTGCGGGGAGCGGTCAGCCATTCTCTCGGATTGGGGCCGATGTGAGTCTCACCTTCGATGGACAATGGAATCTCTTTGGCGCCATCATGCATGGGAACGACAGCAAGAATCTGTTCGTGTCGCAAGCCATCGTGAATGCCCAGAACGCGTCCTGGAACGGCGCCTTTGTCGAGTTAGACTGGTACCCGACTCAATTGCCGCTGGTCGGAATGCCCGGCTGGCTCCTCTCCTATCGCTATGACATCATCAGAAACGATCGGCAAGGCGATCCAACGTTTGCCAAAAACTACAATAACGTCGACTCCCATACGTTCCTGGTCCGATATTATCTCCACCAGTCAAACCGGACTGATATTGCACTGCATGCAGAATACAACACCTACCGCACGGTAGGCGTAGGAACACTCAATGCGGGGACTCCAGGAAGTGGTGCGTGCGCTCCCGCATGCGGAAATCTGTTGGGCCAAACGATGCTCGTCGGGCTCGACTTTGCCTATTGAAGACATACGAGAGGCGGACATGGTTGTGCAGCGCGCCACTCGCGCCTTCTGTGGAGAAACAGAATGACAGAGGGCGGGAAAGCAAAGCCAGTCTGTTCAACTCACATGTTGATGATGGCTGTACTGGCTGTTGCCTGTAGTCTCGGATCGGTAGCAACCAGTCGGGTGGTCTGCGGAATGTGTGAAGAACCGGATCGATTTGTCCGGCTGCAGGTTTCCACGAGGGATCGTCATGCGGAAAGCACTCAACCTTTTTCCCATCCCTTCCGTTGGAGCGTTGAGCAATGGAAGCCGATCCTGCGCAGTATCCAGGTCCGGAAACTGGGCCAGGGAGTTCTTTTCATTCCTGTTCCGAACGGGCCGACGCTGCCGGCCTTTACTCCGGCTGAGGTGGACTATCTCAGCGAAACCCTGACGCGAGCGTTTGCCCAGGCGCAGCCCTCGGAGGTGGTGGTCTTCGGATTGACTAGCCAGAAGACAAAAGAGATTAGCGAAATCACGACGGGGGCCTGGTTTGTAATAGATACGCAGCTGCATCTTATATTGGGGAACTATCGTGAAGCCTTCACGATGTCGAGTATCCGTGAGCTGCTATGGCAGGATCCGCTGCACATGATCGCCGGGTCGCTCTATGAATTTGTGCCTGGCCCATATCAGAGCCTGCCTCGGGAAGACAACGGGCTTAGGACTTTCCTGATCCCTGAGGCTCCACAGTTAGCCCTCGCCTATCAACAGCTCTCCCTGGGCGCTCCCCCGGTAGAGGGTGGTCACGAGAAGGGCGCGCCTTCTTCCGCGTACACAGATTCTTCTCTCGAAGGGAAGTTGCAACGGCTCAAGCAGATTCGCGACCACGGGTTGATCACCGACGACGAATATGCAGTGAAAAAGAAAGCGCTCCTCGACGGGTTTTGACCACTGACCTCCCCAAGACAATAGCGTGGCGTTAAGCAGCGAGAAACTAGCGGGCTGATTGCTTGACCTTACACCTCGCGGTTTGGCGGTTTCAGAACGCAGTTCTCGCCTCGTCCGCGCGCGCGGCGGTCCTTCTTGTTGGTCTTGTGTTCGTCTCCGACTAATTTAGGATGTTGTGGGATGGGGTTCCGGGGTACTGACTGATTCGATGGTCATGTGCACAGGGACCTTGGGCCGTAACGTCATCAGAGGATCCGGAAGGATGGTTTGTCCTTCTACCAATCGGAGGCGGAATTTCGAGGACAGCGTCGCCACAATCAGCAGACCTTCCAATTCCGCAAATGATTCGCCCAGACACCGACGCCCACCTCCGCCAAACGGAAAGTAGCTGAAGGCCAGCCGTGCCTGTTTTGCTTCTGGCGAAAAACGGTCTGGATCGAATCGGTTGGGGTCGGGAAACCACCGAGCGTTTCGGTGCATGCTCCAGGGGCTGTGGACCACCCTGGTATCGGCCTGGAGTAGGACACCGGATGGCAGTCTGTCTTCAGCGCGGCTCTTACGTGCGTGTAACAACCAAGCAGGAGGGTAGAGGCGAAGTGCCTCCTCCCAGATCATTTTGGTATACAGCAACCGAGGCATATCTGCTGCCGTCGGGAGGCGGTTGCCCAGCACGGTCTCTAACTCATGGGCCAAGCGTGTGCGCACGGTTGAGGACTGGGAGAGGAGATACCAGGTCCATGTTAGGGCATTGGCTGTTGTGTCATGGCCGGCTATCATGAAGGTGACGAGCTCATCACGAATCTCCTTATCGCTCAGTGGCTGACCTGCCTCGTCGGTGGCTGCGAGCAAGAGCGAAAGCATGTCCTCGTTCTGGTTCTGGTGTTGGGGCGCACGACGGTTCTGAATAAAACTTCTGATTCTTCCATCTATAAACTGCTGGCCACGAAAAAATCTTCGATGCTGTGTCGTCGGAACCCACAGGGGCGTGATCCAGGCGAGCAGGGAGTTATACTGCTTCGAGACTATGTAGTGCCCGGCTGTGAGGGCCTCCGCTACTTGCGTGGCGTCGGAGCTCACGTCCCGTCCGAAGAGGAGGCGCCAAATGATCGACAGGGTGAGCTGCGTCATCTCCCGTCCGATGTCGACTTTGGCGCCGTCGTGCCAGCTCGTGGCGAGGGCGGCTGCTTTTTCGGTAATCAAGCCGGCGTATGAGGCCACATGGTCTCTATGGAAGAAGGGGAGAAACAGCCGCCGTTGGTGGTGATGGGTCTCGCCCTCCGTATGCAACACGCCTTTTCCAAACACCAGGGATTCACCCGGAGGGACTCGGGTCTTCGTGTAGTTGTGTTGGTTGGTCACCAGCACGTGTTTGACGTCGTCCGGATGGTTGAGGAAGTACATGGCCAGATCCGGATGGCGAAAGAAGAACTCGGCCATTCGTCCCATCGGGAGCTTCGCGACATCGCCATAGGAGTGACAGCGTAACAGAAAGCCGAGACTATCCTGTCGAAATTCTGGAAAGAATCCAAACCATCGAGAGACCGGCGGGCCGGGGAGCGATGTGGCGGGAATGGCCTGGTTCGTCATGCCTGATGCACCTCGTGCGACCAGCATACTGCAGTTACGGCGGGGGGCTGTCAACGATTCTCCGGTGGAACAGAGAGGCGCGGAGCATACAAGGAGCAGAGGACAAATTCGTGGGGTCATTGCTTGACCTTGCACCGCGCGGTTTGATGGTTTCAGAATGCAGTTCTCGACTCGTCCGAGCGCGTGGGATTGCGTGGTTGCTCCGGCCTCGTTAGAATCCTTCCAGGTTGATCGTTTCTCCGAGGCTCCCTATGAAGTCTGTCCCGCGTCCCTTCCGCCGCTATCCCTTGCATTCTTCTGTCACATACAACGCGGGCCCTTCCCAGGGCCCGGACACCTTGTGGTATCTCGCTCGTTCAGGTTGGCGTCCCTCAGGAAACCTGCCGATGCAACCAGGGCAAAAGCTCTCATTGACCGTCCCGCTACCGACTGAACAGCGGATCGAAGTGCCCAAAGCTGTAATGCAGTGGTCTGGCCAGGAATTTGCGGGTGAGGACGTGGTGATCGAGCCGCTCACCCACGCTCCTGTACAACATGAGGTGAAGTGACTGATACAGAAATCAATGGAGATTGTCCCGTGAATGACGATCAGTTCATAGCACCCCGATTCCTAGTGGCCCTGGTGCTGTCGATCGTCTGTCTCGCCGCGCCTGTGTGGGCGGACTTCAAAGCAGGTGAGGAGGCCTATCGCCGCGGCGACTACGCAACCGCCTTGCATGAGTGGCAACCACCGGCCGAGCAGGGACATGCCGACGCGCAGTACCATCTCGGCCTGCTCTATGCCAACGGCCAGGGAGTCCCAAAGGACGATGTCCAAGCGTGGCAGTGGTATGAGAAAGCCGCCGTCCAAGGACATGCGGAGGCCCAGGCCAACCTGGGGATTTTGTATGATTATGGACGGGGTGTTCAACAGGATTTCAAGGTGGCGGTGTACTGGTTACGCCTGTCCGCAAAGCAAGGAAATGATTCAGCGCAAAGAAGGCTTGGCTTCATGTATGAACGTGGTGCCGGCGTGCAGCAGGACTATGTCCAGGCTTATATGTGGTACAACCTGGGGACAGCGAACGGAGCAAAGCCTGGGGACTTGCGGCGGGACGCGCTCGCCAAACGGATGACTCCTGAGCAGATCGCCGAGGCGCTACAGCTGGTGCGGGAATGGAGGCCAATAAAGAAATGAGCGACGATGACGTACCGAGGGGTTCACGTGAAACGGTTGCTCCTCAGTACACTCCTGTTTCTGAGTACGGTTCCGGCCCATGCTGAGTGGGTGGCGGTTGAGAAAGACTATCTATTACCAGGGCTACAAACTCTGTACGTCGATCCAGACACCATTCGAAGAGAAGCGAATCTGGTGACGCTGTGGCAATTAATTGACTTTACGTGGATGCAAGGGAACCCGAGAGGAACCCCGCGATTTTTGTCTACGAAGACCCACAAGCAATTCGACTGCGCGGAAAAACGCCTTCGGTTGCTTGCGTTCACGGAGTTTTCACGCCCCATGGGAACCGGTATACGGAATGATGGATTGGTAGACAAAGACAACTGGATACCAGTTGAACCAGAGAGTATTAATCACGCACTATGGGAACTGGCCTGCGGCAAGGAGTGATCGAGCAGCCGCACGCAACCTTCGATGCAGACAAGATGACATAATGAGCGACCAGCGCTCCCCACGCGACTGCATGTCCCTCGAAGAGGNATCCGTACGAACGGAACGATGAGTTGGTGCAGAAGAAGATTCTACTGCGAGGACCTATGAGCAGATCAAGTATCAGATTATGGCGAAGCAGAAATGAGCGGCGTCATCTGTTGTCGCGAGAATAGAGATAGGAATCACANAACCAAGGAGGGATCTATGAAAGCCCCACGATCGATNTANATCTTCGCGATAGCCACGTTCCTGCTCGGATTTGGTTTGGGAGNNGTTTCATTGCATGTNGCCTCAGCTCAAGGACTCTTCGGGTTAAAAACTTCNATTAGCGAGATCGGGAGCGCCCTGGTCGAGATGCAGAAAAACGTGGACGATCTCCAAAAGAATATGGGCACGATCAAACATGCCAAAGATCAGTTGTCTTCCCTGTCACCGGAGGGTGGGGATGGCATGACAAACAAGGGTGAATCCTTAAAAAAGCTCCTCCCAGGATTTGGCCAATAGCAGTCATTCCGGCCTGTCTATCGTTCAAGAGGTTTACAAGGGCAAAGACCGATTGTAGCGAAACCACAGTTGCCGCCCCCTACGAATTCTGCCAGTTCTATGTTTTCATCGTTCCGAAGACGCCTAGCGGCGTATAGAGGGCATGCCGCCAACTACTTGGGCCAAAGGAATAAAACGTGTATGCCCAGATGGCCACATCGGTCAGACTGCCCCATTCAGCCTTTCCCTGCCACACTTGATACAGCACTAACATAATGCCTATGAGGGCAATGAAGCGAAGTAGGTGCCGGCCTGCCGACAGCCGAAGAAGGGATAGCCCCGTGGCTCCTAAGAGACCGCCGGCGAACAAATCTGAGGCCAAGAGGCTACCCTCGCCAGCCTCTTTAGACAAAAAATGCCAGGCCCCCATCCACAGGAGGAGACCATGAAAGCCCCACCACGTGAGCGTCCCAAGAAGCATATCCCTCTTTGTGGTCTCCATCGAACGCCCTCATCTAGTCTGGTTATTGACGACAGTCTTTCCGCCCGATGCGATTCTTGCACGTATGTCGGCGATCGACAGCCATGGCATGTTGCTCGGTGCGCCGGCACCACCGCACGAGAGCAGGATCATAGGGTCGATCCGCTGGCTAGCCGCCCGTGGGGGTGCCACTCGATCGATTACAGGACCGCCCCGCGATTTGGTCCCGCGCAATATAGCAGAAATCGATAGTAAAAAGCGGCAAGTAGTGTGAATGCCATCATGTGGAAACCGACAACTTGCGATGGGGATAAGTGACGCATTCTTAAGTGTGCGAGAACGATATAATCATCCACCGTTCCATGCTGCTGCTTGGTTGGCGGAAGAAAAGGTGGCGGGAGTCTCTGATGGAGTGACTCGCCAGCGCACAGGGCATTACGGTGTTGACCATGCCTCGGTAGAAGTCCTCTCAGTTGACCTGCTCTCCCTGCGGGAGTGATTTCCGCTGTCCCACACGAGTGGACCATCGAAGATCTCGCGTGCCATTATAGTTTTTCCGTATCTTGCTTGGGAGGGCTCTGCTTGCAGAATGACATTCCTGTTCTGATCCTTCCCGGTCTTGGCAACTCTGGGCCGCAACATTGGCAAACGTTGTGGGAACTGCGCCATCCCGAGTGGCAACGCGTGAATCTTGGCAATTGGGACAGTCCGGTCTGCGACGATTGGGTTCGCGCGCTGGATATTGCCGTGCAGGCCTGTCCTTCTCCGCCCGTGCTGGTGGCTCATAGCCTTGCCTGTCTTCTGGTGGCGCATTGGGCACATCGTTCGGCACTCGCTGCGAAGGGCGCGTTTCTTGTGGCGTTGCCCGATCCACAGAGAGCAGGTTTCCCTGCTGCGGCGCGTGGATTTGCACCGGTGCCGATGGCACCGTTCACGTTTCGGAGCCTCGTGTTCGCGAGCGCGAATGATCCTTTTGGATCGCTGGCCCATGCCAAAAATTGTGCGATGGCTTGGGGGAGCACCTTTGTCGATATCGGCCAGGCGGGGCACATCAATACCGACAGTGGGTATGGTGAATGGAACGAGGGCTATGCGCTACTGCAACAATTCATAGCCTAGCAGGGTGCTGAAACAATCCGCCAACTTCTCAAGCTCGCGACGGGCACGTCTAGCGCGACAGGCGCGATCAGAAGTTCGTGGTTCGAAGTTCCAGGAACTTCGAACTTCGGACCCTCGTCGTCTCGCTCATCCCGCCAGTCTCGCGCCGCGACCCTGCGGGGAGCCTCATTGGTTGGAACTCTCCGACGAACTGACGAAGGCTCTTCGGTAGCCGGTCACCTTCTCTAAATAGTGGCGGGTCTCTTCGTAGGGCAGCTTTTGGCGTAATTGGTCATAGACGCCGGCTGGTTGGAGGCCGTTGATCTGGTTGATGGCATTGGTGCGGTCCCGCGAAAACGTGCGGAAGACGTTGCCTGCGCCGGTATTGTAGGCAGCAATCACGCAATATTCGCGTGACACACTGTGTTCCACGTTTTCCAGCTGATTGAACATCAAGACATTCAAAAAGGCGGTTCCCAACTCGACGTTGTTGGCGGGATCGAACAGGTAATCCCGCGAAGGAGTCACATCCTTGCCTTTCGCCTTCCGGTAGGCTTCCCGTCCACCGCTGGTGGGGACCAGTTGCATGAGTCCGTAGGCCGGGGCCGAGCTGACGGCATAGGGGTTGAAGTTGCTCTCTGTACGGATGACGGCAAAGACCAGGCTGGGGCTGATGCGATATTGCTCTGCAAATTGGTGAACCAGCGTCCGGTATTTGTCCGCCTGCTTCATGGCCAGATTGGACACCATCGGGATCTTGACGAAGTGGGCCGTCTTCTTGGCCCCATCCTGGTCGACCACGCGCGTGGCGGATTTATTCTCGAGGAGATAGGCGGCAAAGGGCTCGGCTTCTGTCGGCGTGCGCATCGGCTTGCGTTGCTGATCGAGGACGAGGCCGAACAGGTAGGGATCTTTGTCGCCAGTGAGGACGATTTCTTTGTCGGAAAACAAATCGACTGCGCGAGGATCCTGCGGGGTCAGAATCGTCGTGATCACGGCATTCTTGAGACTGCGCTGGGGGTCTTGATCGTCGAGAGTCTCGACCAGGATCTCGCCTGAGTCAAAGTCGACGATCGCCCGGCTCTTGTAGTTCTGCGTGTACTTCACATATTTTTTTTGCTCGGGTAGTTTGACCTCGTCCTTTCCCCAGGTCTTTCCGACGTTCACTCCGAGAGCGGCAAGGATGGTCTCGAAGTCCTTCTTTGCATCGCGCAGATCCCTGATCAGCGCTTCGGGATCGCGCGCGTACTGGTCGATACGTTGTTTGGCGATCTGTGCCGGATCCTTTCCTCCGGCGAGATCGATGACGGTCTGGCCGGTTCGGCTCTTCACGACGCGCCCAGCCGCCGTGAGGGCTCGGTCGGTCGTCTCACAGCCTGCTGTGGTGAAGGCGAAGAAGAGGATCACCAGTGTGTAGAGCAAGGTCGATCGGCGCATGGGCGTATTGTACTGATTTTGCTGTGGCTTACAAGGCAACCGGTTGGTTGCTCTGGTCTATCTGGTCTTCTGGTTGGTCTGGTTCATCTGGTTCAACCAAATAAACAAGACAAACCAAACAAACCAGATGATCCATTAGGGTTGGGGCTGGCCGGCCGATTCCGTCTGTTTTCCCTCGAGTTCGGTCCAGCGGTTATAAAGCCGCTCTGCGGCGGTGCGGGCTGCCTCCAGCGCGGTGGAGCGTTCCTGTAGTGCCGCCGCATTAGAGGCGATGGAGGGGTCTTCGACTGCGGCCTGACAGTCGGCGATGGTCGCTTCGGCCTGGAGGATTCTTTGCTCCATCTTCGCCCACTCCTTCTGTTCCCGATAGGACAGGCCAGTTCGTTTTGCCTTCGGAGTTTCCGACTCGGCGCGGGATGCCTTGGAGGGTCGTGACGACGATGTGCGACTCAGCTCTGCCGATTTTCGTTCTTGTGCGGACTCCCATTGCGCATAGTCGGCGAACCATTCGGTTTGTCCTGTGCCGTCCAGTGCGAGGAGCATGGTGGAGACGCGGTCTAAGAGCCATCGGTCGTGCGTCACCAGCATCAACGCGCCGGGGAATTCCAGCAGGCTGTCCTCCAGCACATCGAGGGTCGGAATATCCAAGTCGTTCGTCGGCTCGTCGAGGATTAAGAGGTCGGCCGGTTGGAGCATCAGTCGTGCGATGAGGAGTCGTGCCTGTTCGCCTCCGGAGAGGCGGGAGACAGGGAGATCCAACTGTTCCGGCCTGAAGAGAAACCGTTTGGCCCAGGAGACAAGATGCACCGAACGATCCTGATACACGACCGAGTCGCCGTGTGGGGCGAGGGCTCGACGGAGCGAGGAAGATTGATCCAGTGATTCGCGGTGCTGCTCGAACGTGACCACGCGCAGCTTGTCCGCGCGTGTAATGGTGCCTGCGTCCGGCTTCAGTGTTCCGGCTATCAGCTTCAGAAGCGTGCTCTTTCCGCTTCCATTCGGACCTAGCAATCCAATCCGCTGGCCCGGTCCGAGCAGGAGATCGAGATTCTTCACGATCTGCCGCCCGCCGAGCGATTTGCAGAGTTGCGTGGCCTCGACCAACTGTTTGGATCTGCGTCCTGAAGCGGTGAAATTGATGCCTGCTGTGCCTTGATCTTTCCGAGCGTCGGCGCTGTTTAGTTCCTCGATCAAGCGGCCGGCTGAGTCAATCCGCGATTTGGCTTTCGTCGTGCGGGCTTTGGGGCCGCGCCGGAGCCATTCCACTTCGCGGCGGACGCGGTTGGCCAATGAGGCTTCATAGTTGGCCTGTGCGTGTAGCGCGGCATCCCGCTGTTCCAGGAAATCGCTGTAGTTCCCTTTGGCTTCGAACATCCCGCTGGGATAACTGCGATTCAATTCGATCATCCGTGACGTCACCGCTTCCAGAAAACGACGATCATGGCTGACGACGAGAAAAGCGCGGGCTTCGGCCCGTAACAATCGTTCCAGCCACAGGATGCCTTCGACATCCAGATGGTTGGTCGGTTCGTCCATGAGAAGGACGTCCGGCTCCAGCATCAGCGACCGGATGATGGCCAGGCGTTTCTTCCACCCTCCGGAGAGCGTGGCCGTGGACTGGTCGGTCGCGGAAAACTCTCCCAGGCTGAGTGCTGCGGATGTGCGATCGCTGTGGTCGTGGGGGTCCAGACCTTCATCGATCAGGACCTGTGCCAGCACGTCCTCGATCGTATGAGTTCCGTCAAATGACGGGTCTTGCGGCACATAGCCGATGCGGAGTTGTCGGCGCATCGATCTCGTGCCCTCATCCGGCTCTTCCAGCCCTGCCATGATCTTCAGCAAGGTCGATTTGCCGGAGCCGTTAGGCCCGACCAATCCGACATGATCGCCCTCGGCTAACCCGATCGATAAATCAGCAAACAGTGGTTTCACCCCATAGCTTTTGCTGATGGACTCGCAGCTCAAGAGAATTGTAGGTGGCATAGCTCTACCGAACGAATAAATAAAGTATTGATCAGCTGATGGACGATCGGGCAGGACTGTTCAGGCCAGGCTGGATCGCGAATGCATCAGTTTACGGGTTGGACGACAGAACTGCAAGTAGGGGTGAGAGGGCAGACTAGATGGTCTCCTGTGCTCGTGCAACGCGCGGTCTCCGAAGACCCTCGTTGGACACGCGCAGTGGGAGACCATCTAGCCCGCCCTCAAGGGAGGAGATTGAAGAGC
This sequence comes from Nitrospira sp., assembly GCA_005239475.1. Lineage (GTDB taxonomy): Bacteria > Nitrospirota > Nitrospiria > Nitrospirales > Nitrospiraceae > Palsa-1315. The sequence continues at coordinate 12,461 of SPAX01000031.1, forward strand.
GGTGGTCGCTCGATGCGCGCAATGGAGACTACACCAGCCGCCTCGCCGTGTGAAGGTGAAGAGTTGAGATAAGTCTTAGTCCGACAATCGCAGTGGGAGACCATCTAGCCCGCCATGAGGGTGAAGATAGGATGCGCGCATTTGAGGATCGATCAAGCTACCCTTGAAAAGAAATAGGGGATAAGGAGGATGCGCACGGTGAAGGACGGTTTGCCTGTTCCCATGGAGAAGTTGAAGGATCGGAAGGGCCTCGCTCGATGGCTGAAGTCGAAAGTTCTTCATACCCTTGTTTGGCTGGGCATTGAACTGGAGAAGTGAGTACGAATGGCCTGCGCAAAGAGATGCATTGTTGACTCCTGGGATAGAGAGGAATAGTCTGACGCTATGCGAGTACATTCCCATCGCTTCCGTTCGGTTCTAGCATGCGCCCTCGTCGTGCTCTTTTTCGCGTTGAGCTTCAATGCCTATGCCTGCCTTCTGCCGGTGAATGCTGCCACGCCCGCAGCGATGGAAAACGGCTGTTCGACTCCAGATGAACAACCTGTCTCTCAGCTCTGCGATGCGTTTAAGACGCTCGGAGTGCAGTCTGTCGATAAGCTCCACCTCAACAGTGACAGTCAGACGATCTGTTCTCAAGACACCGCCTCGTTAGCTCTTCTTGTCATTCACACCTCACCCGGCAGCCGCTTGTCCGATCATCCCACAGTCGGTCCTTCCCAGGATCTCCTGCTCAAGATTTCCGTGCTTCGCATCTGATCTTCCCATCCCATACCTCACAATCGCTCCTGTGCCATCACGTGTGTCGTTCGACGCTCAGTTTCAGCGTCCGGCCTACCGTCTAGTGCTCTTGGCCACCTAGAGCCAGAGCGCAGACAGGGCTTCGAACGTGTGGGAACTCTGGGAGGGTATTTCTATGAGAGGGAATAGACAACGTCAGTGTGTGATGGTTGCGTCAGTGTTGGTGATGTTCTTCAGCAGTGGACTGTCGCGGGCACAGGATACCGACTCTGTGCTGCGCCACAAGCTGGTGTTGCCGGAATTGGTCCAAGAGGTCCTGGCAAGAAATCCTGAGCTTGTAGCAGCACGCAAGCAATGGGAAGCCGCCACGAGTCGGATTACGCAGGCGCGGTCATTGGATGACCCGATCCTGTCCGTCCAGTTGTGGAATTTCCCCCAGAGCTTCAACGTCACAAAATCGGACAACAGTATCTTCGGCCTCTCGCAAAATCTCCCCTTCCCCGGCAAACGTGCGCTCAAAGGCGACGTGGCGAGTCGTTCGGCCGAGATGACCGAGCAGGCGGTCCGTGCGAAGGAACGGGAACTGGTCGCCCGCCTGAAGCAGGCCTACTACGATCTGTTTCTCGCGCAGAAGGCGATCCAGATTCATCATGAACAGGTGGAGCTGTCCAGACAGTTTGTGGAGATTGCGAACGCGAAGTTCCGTGCGGGCAAGGGAAACCAGGCCGATGTCCTCAAGGCCCAGGTCGAGCTGTCCCTGCTGTTTGAACGTCTTCCCGTCCTGGAACAGCGTCGGGAAACCGCCGAGGCGATGCTGAATACGCTGCTTGATCGGGATCCCGCATCACCCTTGGGCATTGCGCAAGCACCCTCTCAACTGCCACTCCCGAAGCCCCTCGACGATCTGCACCGTCTCGCGCTGAACGACAGGCCGGAGCTCAAAGCCGCCGAGCTGGATGTGCAGCGGAGCGAGCAGTCCCGTGCGCTGGCCCAGCGTCAGTACTACCCGGACTTCAACGTGGCATTTCAGCGCTTCCAGAACTTTCAAGCCAACGACGGATTTGGCGCCTACGTGGCGATGAGTATCCCCTTCGCGTTTTGGACCAAGCCGAAGTACGACGCGGGAGTGCAGGAGGCGGCGGCGGCGGTCGCGGTCGCGCAGGCGCAGCAACATACCTTAGAAAACCTGACCCGGTTTCAGATCAACGACCTCCTGGCCAAGCTCAAGGCGACTGACCAGGTGGCCACGTTGTACCGCACCACCATCTTGCCACAGGGCGTGCAGAGCCTGGAAGCGGCGCGCGTGGGGTATCGTGCGGGGACAGCGGGTTTCCTTGATCTCATTGACGCGCAGCGGGCCTGGCGAGGATTTCAGCTTGAGTATTTCAAGGCCCTCGTGGAACGCCAGTATCGACTCGCTGAGCTTGAGCAGGTCGTCGGGATCGACTTCAATCAGCAGAGCTAACGCAGAACAGAAGGAGGAACATCGATGAACCAGCTTGCATACAGAAAAAGTTTCGTGGTTGGCGCTGTGGCGATCGGTGCGATCGCCGGAGTCGCCATCGGTTTCTTCACCGCCCACAGAATGATGGGTGACATGGCCGGCATGACCATGGGAACAGGGGTCGCCTTGGCTGCCCCAGGGCGGGCGGGTGAAATGGGAGATATGAAGCAGATGAACATGAAAGGGATGCCGATGGAGGGCATGTCCGCAGCGCCGTCCGGGGCTGTGGTGATTCCGGCTGTGATGAGACAGTTGATCGGGGTCCGAAGCACGCCAGCCGGCATCGCTGTACTAGGGCAAGAGATTCGTGCGGTCGGTACGGTCGGCTACGACGAACGTGGGCTCACTCAGGTCACATTGAAAACCTCCGGGTGGGTGCGAGAGGTCTTTGTCGATTCGATCGGTCGCCCCGTACGCAAAGGCGAACCCCTCTTTACCCTCTACTCACCGGACCTCTTGGCCACGCAGGACGAGTATCTCCTCGCCTTGAGGACGCAGGGCCAACTGGCCACGAGCCCTCTTGATGAAATTAAAACCAACGCGGCGTCCCTCGTGGTAAGCGCGCGTGAGCGCTTGCGACTGTGGGATCTGACCGATGCGCAAATCGCCGCTCTGGAGCGTCGAGGTACAGCGGAGCCGGTGCTCACGGTCTATGCCCCGTCCTCCGGGATCGTTCTGAAGCGAGAGGCCTTACCAGGAAAATATGTGGAACCAGGCACGACACTCTATGAGGTGGCGGATCTCTCCACGGTCTGGATCTCTGCCGACATCTATGAGTCCGAGGTCGCGGCGGTGACACTCAACCAGCCGGCTTCAGTCACGTTCGCCGCCTATCCAGGAGAAACGTTTCGGGGCATGGTCTCGTACGTCTACCCCACGCTGAATACCGAGGCCCGCACCGTGCGGGTGCGCTTGGAATTGCCGAATCCAGGACTGAAGCTGAAGCCGGGCATGTACGGGAACGTGACCGTGCAAACTGACGCGGTCAACACGTTAGTCATACCAAAGGAAGCGGTGCTGGAGACCGGACTTCGTCAACTCGTCTTTTTGGATAGGGGGCAAGGCCGTTATGAGCCGGCTTCAGTCAAGCTGGGACGGCGAAGCCAGGATGACGTGGAGGTGCTGGAAGGACTCAAAGAAGGAGATCGCATCGTCACCTCGGCCAATTTCCTGTTGGACGCAGAGAGCAAGTTGGCCTCAGCGTCGAGTATGCAGGCCATGATGGGCCGGATCGGCATGGGCGATTGGCAGATGCGCGGCGCTTATGAAGGCACGATGGAAGGCATGAACATGGGTGACATGAAAGGCATGCAGATGGCGGATATGAAGGGGATGGAAGGAATGAAGGGGGTGGAAGGACCATCCATTACAGAGACCCGTCAGGTCGCCGGATTGTCCCTCGCGTTGAATCCGGCGCCGGAACACCCCAAGGCCGGTAATGTGCTGCTCAAGCTCACGCTCGCAGATCAAGCTGGCAAGCCGGTGACCAATGCGCAAGTCGTGTTCGTCTATACGATGCCGATGCCGGGCATGACCGATTCCAAGGTCACGGCTCGCCACACCAAGGATGGGCTCTACGAAGGGACAGTGCTGTTCGGCATGGGCGGAACCTGGGTGGTGACGGTCAATGTGACGGTACCAGGGCGACCGCCCATTGCCGAAACGTATCAGTTCTCGGTCGCCGGAGGAGGCATGTAATTCATCATGATCGCACGACTCATTGAAGGAAGCGCCCGCAATCCAATTCTGGTCATCCTGTGTGTGGTGCTGTTGGCCACCTGGGGCCTGTGGGCGGGATTTCAGGTTCCGTTGGATGCGATTCCGGATCTGTCCGATGTCCAGGTGACCATCTACACCGAGTGGGAGGGGCGCAGCCCCACGTTGATTGAAGACCAAATCACCTATCCGATCGTCACCTCCCTACTTGCCGGTCCGAAAGTCAAACGAGTGCGGGGGGTCTCAGAATACGGGGTCTCCTATGTGTATGTGATCTTCGAAGACCGGACGGACTTGTACTGGGCGCGGAGTCGTGTGTTGGAATATATGCAGAAGCTGACCGGGAAGTTGCCCTCCGGAGTCGCACCGACTCTCGGTCCTGACGCGACCGGCGTCGGGTGGGTGTATCAGTATGCACTGGTCGATGAGTCTGGCGCACACGACCTGGCGCAGCTCCGCAGCCTTCAGGATTGGTACCTGCGCTACCAACTGGAAAGTGTGCCCGGCGTGGCAGAAGTGTCGGCGGTCGGCGGGTTCGTCAAACAGTATCAAATCGAAGTGGACCCGAACACGTTGGCCGCCTACCGGTTACCGATCAAGACGGTCATCGAAGCGGTCCGGAACAGCAATGCGGAGGTGAGTGGCCGTGTCCTAGAAATGGCCGGCACGGAATACGTGATTCGAGGGAGAGGTTACCTGCGCTCAATTGAGGATATTGAGCTGATCCCCGTCGGGACGGATGGACGCGGTACGCCCATCTTGATTCGGGATATCGCCCATGTCCACGTCGGGCCGGACCAGCGTCGGGGCGTTGCCGAGTTGGACGGCAAGGGCCAGACGGTGGGTGCGATTGTGATCATGCGGGCCGGAGAGAACGCGCTCGCCGTGATCGAGCGGATCAAAGCAAGACTGACAGAGATTACACCAGCCTTGCCGAAGGGTGTCCACATCGTTCCCACCTATGACCGGTCTGATCTCATTCACCGGGCCATTGCCGTGCTCCGCGAGAAGCTCGTAGAGGAGAGCATCATCGTCAGCCTGGTCGCGGTCGTCTTTCTGTTTCACCTGCGCAGCGCCCTGGTGGCGATTCTCATCCTGCCCGTGGCCGTGCTGCTCGCCTTCATCCCGATGGCCTATTTGCATATCACGTCCAGCATCATGTCGCTCGGTGGGATTGCCATTGCCATCGGCGCGATGGTGGATGCCGCCATTGTGATGGTGGAGAACGCGCACAAGCGGTTGGAACAAGCAGCGAATGCAGCACGGGAAGGGGCGCGTCTTGGCGGGCCTGGGGTGGGTGGGTGTGAAAGGACAGAGACCATCATCGCGGCGGCCAAAGAAGTCGGCCGTCCCTTATTCTTTTCACTGCTCGTGATCGCCGTGGCATTCCTGCCGATCTTCGCGCTGGAATCGCAGGAGGGGCGGCTGTTCACGCCGCTGGCTTACACCAAGACGTTTGCCATGCTCTTTTCCACTGCGCTCTCGGTGACCTTGGCTCCCGTACTGATGGTTCTCCTAATCAGGGGGCGCATCCGGGCGGAAACCAAGAATCCGCTGAACAGGTTCCTGATCGCGCTGTATCGGCCCATCCTCTCGAGCGCGTTGCGCGTCCGGTGGCTGACGCTCGGACTGGCCGTGGTGGTAGTGGGATTCACGGTGCCGATCTTTTCGCGCCTCGGCGCGGAATTCATGCCGCCGTTGAACGAGGGGACCATCCTCTACATGCCGACCACCGTCCCTGGTCTCTCGATTCCTGAGTCGGCCAAGGTCCTGCAGGTCCAGGATCAGTTGCTCACGACCTTCCCGGAAGTGGAACGGGTGTTCGGCAAGATGGGGAAGGCCCCGACGGCCACCGATCCGGCTTTTGTCGGAATGGCCGAGATCACAGTCACCCTCAAACCGGAAGCGCAATGGCGGCCTGGCATGACCTGGGACCGGTTATTGGATGAGATGGATGCCAAGCTGCGCATCCCTGGATTTCCAAATATCTGGTGGATGCCGATTCAGACTCGCACCGAGATGATCACGACCGGCGTGCGCAGCCCGGTCGGCATCAAAGTCCTGGGACCGGATCTGAAGACCATTGAGAAAATCGGCTTGGAGATCGAGCAAGTCTTGGCAAACGTGCCAGGCACGAAAAGCGCCTTTGCCGAACGGCTGAATGAAGGGTATTACCTCGACATGATCGTGAACCGGCGTGAAGCAGCCCGCTATGGCCTGACGGTAGGAGACGTGCAAGCGGTGATCACCTCGGCTATTGGGGGAGAAACGGTGACGACCATGGTCGATGGGCGGGAGCGGTATCCAGTCAATGTGCGCTACAAACGCGAACTGCGCGATGACCCCGACCGGCTCAAGAGGGTGCTGATTCCCACGCCGAGCGGGGCGCAGATTCCGCTCGGACAAATTGCGGACCTCATCATCACGCAGGGGCCGCCGTCGATCGCGGATGAGGCGGGAGCGCTGGCCGGTTTGGTCTCGGTCGCGGTCAGCGGGCGCGATCTTCGCGGCTACGTCGAAGACGCCCAGCGTGCGGTGCGAGAGCGAGTGACATTACCCCCTGGGTACCGGCTGATCTGGGCCGGTCAATACGAGCATTTGGTGCGGGCCGAGGAGCGGTTAAAGCTGGTCGTCCCCGTCACCATTGGGATCATTCTCTTGCTGCTCTATCTCAACTTCGGTTCGCTGACGAAATCCCTCATCGTGCTCCTGTCCGTCCCCTTCGCCGCGATCGGAGCCATCTGGTATCTCGACTATCTGGGCTACAACTTGAGCGTGGCAGTCTGGGTGGGCATCATCGCACTGGCCGGCGTGGCGGCGGAGACGGGAGTGGTCATGCTCGTCTATCTCGACGAGGCCTATGAGCGGCGAGTGCGCGAAGGTCGCATGGCGACGGTTCACGACCTGCGCGAGACCATCATGGAAGGAGCGGTCCAGCGAGTACGGCCTAAGATGATGACGGTCGCCGCGATTATGGGCGGCTTGCTCCCCATTATGTGGACCACGGGCACGGGCGCCGATGTCATGAAACGGATCGCGGCACCGATGATCGGCGGCATGGTCAGCTCGACCATCCTTACGCTGATCGTCATTCCGGTCCTGTACTTTATCTGGAAGCGTCGGATGATGAGTTCAGGCTCTCCGATCGACACGACCTTCGCCAGGCCTGCCACGTCCCAATCGGTGCTTTCTTAGTCAGCTGTCCGGCACGAAGGACGACAAGACGAATCAAGGGACGGCGCAAGGAGTCATGGGCCGGCAAGCGTGGAATTGCCTGTTGAACGGTGAGGATGTCCGAGGTCGAGCGGGGCATTCTCCCGCTCGACCTCATGAGGGTGACAGTGCGAAATTACTTGGTCGCGACGATCTCGAGGAGTTCGATCTCAAACACTAACGTCGCGCCGGGCTTGATAAAGGGGGGCAAGCCTTTGTCGCGATAGGCAAGAGTTGACGGGCAGATCAATTTGTTCTTGCTGCCGACCTTTATCTGCCGCATTCCTTCCACCCAACACTTGCTCATTTCATTGACTCTGATCATGGCGGGCTCGCCCAGCTTGGTGGAATTATCGAACACTGTCCCGTCGATCAGGGTTCCGAGATAGTGCACCTTCACCATATCCGTGACTTTTGGCGTTGCGCCGTTCCCTTCCTTGATGGTCGTGAGGATTGCGCCGGACTCGGTTTTCTTGGCGCCGGGTTCTGCCGCGGCTTTTGCGAGGAACGCGGCCCCCACTTTCTTCTCCGCTTCAGCGATGATGGAGGCGCGGGTCTGTTGCAGTTCTGAAATCTTCTGACCGAATGCCTGAGGGTCTACCTTGGAGGCTTTTTTGAAGAACCCATCGGTGAGGCCGGACTTCACGAGTTCAAATTCAGACTCGCTCAGGCTGAAGTTCCCGAGCGATTGGTTGATGGCTAATCCCAAGGCATAGAGGGTTTTTTGTTCATCGGTCGTGGGCTCAGGAGCCGCAGCGAATGCCGCAGTGGTCCCAAGGCAGAGCACAGCCACCAGACAGGAGACAATGAAGCGCATGAGCGGTCCTTTCTTTATGTGTGACTGCGACGGACCCGATATCACAAGGCCTGAAGCTGTGTAAGTTATGCGATGTCGCGATGGGGATCAAGACAATTATGCCTAAAATCGCTGAGCCGCGTCGAGAGAGCGGCGTGCGGAGACCAGGGGACAGGCGCAAAAAAAGAAGGGCGCCAGTCCCCAACAGTACGGTGAGGGTCAGAGGGACAAGCCCGCTACCCGACAAGCCTTCCGTGGAAAGGGTAGCCAAACCAGGTCGAGCGGGAGACTGTCCCGCTCGACCTGGTGAGGACGATCGTGCGGGACTACTTGGCCGCGACGATTTCGAGGAGTTCGACCTCGAACACTAATGTCGCGCCGGGCTTGATAGTGGGGGGCGCGCCTTTGTCGCCATAGGCAAGGTTCGATGGGCAGACCAATTTGCTCTTGCTGCCGACTTTCATCTGCTGTACCCCTTCCGTCCAACACTTGATCACTTGATTCAATCCGAACGTGGCCGGCTCGCCTCGCTTGACGGAACTATCGAACACGGTTCCATCGGTCAGAGTTCCATGGTAGTGCACCTTCACCGTGTCCGTGATTTTCGGGGTTGCGCCCTTTCCTTCCTTGATGGTCGTGAGGATCGCACCGGACTCGGTTTTTTGGGCGCCGGGTTCTGCCGCGGCTTTCGCGAGGAACGAAACTCCCGCTTTCTTCTCCGCTTCTGCGACAACCGAGGCGCGGGCCTGTTGCAGTTGTTGAATCTTCGGGCCGAACGTCTGGAGGTCTACTTTGGGGGCCTTTTTGAAGACCCCATCGGTGAGGCCGGACTTCACGAGATCAAGCTCTGACTCGCTCAGGCTGAAGGCCCCGAGCGATTGGCTGATGGCTAACCCCAAGGCATAAAGAGTTTTTTGTTCATCGGTCGTGGGCTCAGGAGTCGCAGCGAATGCCGCAGTGGTCCCAAGGCAGAGCACGGTCACCAGACAGGAGACAATGAAGCGCATGAGCGGTCCTTTCTTTAATGTATGACTGCAACGGACCTGATATCACAAGTCCTCGACTTGTGTAGGGTATGCGATGTCGCGGTGGGGCTCAAGACAATTATGCTTGGCAGAGTGTGTTCATTTGGTCTGTTCGGTCTGTCTGGTCTGTCTCGTGTATTTAGTTTCTCTGGGTCAAGAAACAAAACAAACCAGATAAGACCAGACAAACCAGTATCGGGCGGCCTGGTTACCAACGGTGGCCCCGGTGGCGTGGTCCATAGTAGCGTGGGCCGAAGATGTATGGGCGGTAAAAAAATGGAGCCCCATAGATCCAGGGGCGACCCAAGTAGAAGCCGAGACCCACGGGGGGATAGGCGTAGAGGGGAGGGACCGTTTGCACGACAGCGGGTGGTTGTGCCAGTTGACGTTGCAACTCGGCGCTCGTAGACGCCTGACGGTCGAGCTGATCTTTTAAGAGATTGACGGTCTCTTGTTGGGCTTGCAACTTTCCTTGGAGTGCTGCGATCTGGTCGCGCTGCGACTCGGCGAAGGCCTCCACACAACGAGTGAGGGCGTCGCCGGTATAACTCGAACATTCCCACGGTGTCTGCGACTCGCTCGCCTGGGCCGGTAGCCCGGCCAACGCTATCCCTATTCCGATCGTTCCGACGAGGAGCTGTAGCCACAGCCCTGCTCTCTTCCGAGAGGATTCCCGACGATGGAAGTCGTGATCGTTCACAGGCATCTCTCTTGATAGCAACTGTTATTAGACTACCATGCAATTACTCAAGGGAACAGGGGGCTAGCTGGGTGGTCATGTTTGTTTGGTTTGTCTCGTTTATTTGGTTGAACCAGACAGACCAGACAGACTAGATAGACCAGATGAACCAGATGAACTCGTCCCGCAGGATGCTCAAAAAGGCTGTCCAACAAGGCCGCAGGCGAGTCGAAACCGGAGGCGTACCTTTCCTTACCCGCCCGTCCCCGAGCTGCCAAGACAGCTCGTTTCCCGAGTGGGGTACGTTGAGGATTTCGATGAACCGAGAACGCTGCACGGGAAGAGGCGCGTCTCGGTGCGCCGGGGCTGGGCGTGTGAGAAGAGCGACTTTTTCAGCATCCTGCTAGAATCCGCCCACACATATGCCTGAGCCGCCTCCATGATTCTGGGATTCATCGTTCTCTATTTGCTCTTGTCGGTGGGGATCGGACTGGCTGCCGCCAGGCGGGTCCATACCACGAAAGATTTTGCGGTGGCCGGTCGGAGCTTGCCGCTGCCGGTCGTAATGGCCACGGTCTTTGCGACCTGGTTCGGGGCAGAGGCCGTACTCGGGGTCTCAGCCACGTTTGCAAAGGAAGGGCTGCGCGGCGTCGTCGCCGATCCCTTCGGGTCGAGCCTCTGCTTGATCCTGGTGGGAATATTTTTTGCTCCTCGTTTTTATCGGCTGAATCTCCTGACCGTCGGCGACTTCTATCGTCTGCGGTACAACCGCGTAGTCGAGGTACTCTGTGCCGTATGCATCGCGGCCTCGTATCTCGGATGGGTGGCTGCGCAGTTCAAAGTGTTGGGATTGGTTCTGAACGTGGTCACGGGCGGCGCAGTGAGTCAGTCGGTTGGGATGGTGATCGGCGCGGTGATCGTCCTGACCTATACGACCTTCGGCGGCATGTTTTCTATCGCTATCCTAGACTTCGTCCAAATCTCCGTGATCATGGGGGGACTGCTGTATATCGTTTCCGTGGTCAGTGGGTTAGCTGGAGGTGTGGAGGCGGTGATCAGCCATGCAGCCCAGGCCGGCAAGCTGGAGTTTTTCCCGTCGGCCACGGCCGCGGCCTGGATACCCTTCATCGGGGCCGGGATCACCATGATGCTCGGATCGATTCCCCAGCAAGACGTGTTTCAGCGCATCACGTCCGCGAAGAACGAACGAACCGCCGTTCGGGGATCGATCCTGGGCGGGGTGCTCTACTTCTGTTTCTGTTTTGTGCCGATGTTTCTGGCCTATGCGGCGACGCTGATCGATCCGGCTACGTTTAATGTACTCCTCGATCAGGATTCTCAACTTATATTGCCGACTTTGATCCTGCGTCATACACCGGTCTTCGCACAGATCGTATTTTTCGGGGCCGTCCTCTCGGCGGTGATGAGCTGTGCCAGCGCGACGTTGTTGGCGCCGTCGGTGATGCTGAGCGAGAATGTGATCAAAGGGGCGCTGCCTCACCTCAGTGACTGGGAGTTTCTTCGGGTCATGCGGCTGGTTGTGGTGGTCTTTGCCGCTCTGGTTCTGACTATCGCTCTGAGCTCCAGCTCCAGCATCTACCAGCTGGTGGTGAACACCTACAAGGTGACGCTGGTGGCGGCCTTCGTTCCACTCTGCGCCGGGCTCTTTTGGTCCCGAGCGACGACGCAAGGGGCCTTGTTTGCCCTCGTGGCTGGTCTGATGACCTGGATGGGGTGGGAACTGTTCGGTCCGCCCGACTCGATCTGGCCTCCGCAACTGGTTGGGTTTCTCGTGGCGGCGACGGGGATGGTTGTCGGCTCACTTCTGCCCCAGAAGATCGGAACTCGTGAAGTGTAAAAACCGGTTGGTTGCTCTGGTTTGTTTGGTTTGTCTCGTTTGTTTGGTTGAACTAGACTAACCAGATGAACAAAACAAACCAGACGAACCAGATCAACCCGGCTTGCCCGTCTCGCTCCTCTCGCCCGTCCCGCTTGTTTGTTATGCTGTGGTGAGGTCCCAGAACCGTGAGTAGATTTGTACGATGGGTGACATATGGGAGCATGGCCTTGGCAGGCCTCGTCGCCGCGCTCGGCCTCGTCGCTGTGGTCTATGGCGCGTATCTGGCGACCTTTCTTGAACTGCCCAAGAGTGATGATCATCCCCCCCTGCGTCTGTACAGTGGCCCCTTTCTTCTGAAGCCCGATCTCTCCCTCTTGCACAGCCATCTTCTTGAGCGGCTGCAACGGTTGGGCTATCGACGAGTGACAGTGCCAGTGCAGTCTCCTGGCGACTATCAGTTGACCGAAGAGGCCCTGACGGTCCATCTCCATCCGCAGCCGGAGGGTCATGTCGGCGCGACGATGGTGACGTTGACGTTGGATCAGGGGCGAGTGACGGATGTCTTGTCTCCGCTTGATGGGACCGCGCTCTTTCCCATCTTTCTGGAGCCGGAACTCCTGAGTGGTGTGCGAGGTGAGTCACGCCAAGTGCGCGAATGGATTCCGTTGGCACAGATTCCTCCACAGATCATTGAGACGGTCCTGACCATCGAAGATCGCCGGTTCTATTCCCATTTCGGCATCGATCCGGTTGCCGTAGGGCGGGCGGTCTGGACCAATTTTACGAAGGGCGGTGTGGTGCAGGGCGGCAGCACCATCACGCAGCAGTTGGCGAAGAATTTATTTTACTCGCCGCAGCGGACGATGGGACGAAAATTCAAGGAGGCCCTGGCGGCGCTGGTATTGGAAGTGAAGTACACGAAACAGAATATCCTCGAAAGCTATCTGAATGAAATCTATCTCGGGCAGGCGGGATTCGTCTCGATCTATGGGGTGAGCGAGGCAGCCCATCGCTATTTCGGCAAGACTCTTCAGGAATTGACGATCGAAGAGGTTGCGATGATCGCGGGCCTGATCAAGGGCCCCAATAGTTACGCGCCGACGAAACATCCTGAGCTGGCGAAGCAGCGGCGGGATGTCGTGTTGCGGCGGCTGCGGGAGACAGGTCTCCTGACGGAGGAGGCCTGGAAACGTGCCGTGAATGAACCGGTGCGCGTGACTCCGTCAGAGGACGTCTTGACCGATGCGCCCTACTTTGTCGATGCCGTGCTTCGGGAGGTGGAAGAGGCCGGCGTGGTCCCCTTGCCGGAGGGTTTGCGGATTGATAGCACACTCGATCCCATGATCCAGCAGGCGGCCACCGAATCGCTGGAGAAGGGACTGGCCAAGTTAGAGGCTACGCATCCCTATCTGAACAGTTCGCTGGAATCGATGCAAGGGGCGGTGGTGGTGCTCGATCCCAAGACCGGGTCTGTGCTGGCGTTGGTGGGAGGGCGGGACTATCGGCGGAGTCAATTCAACCGCGCGGTTCAGGCACGGAGGCAACCGGGCTCACTCTTCAAACCCTTCGTCTATCTTGCGGCGCTGGAGGCGGCTCGTGAGGGGCAAGCCGGCCAGTTGACCGCGGCGAGCTTGTTGGCGGACGAGCCGGTGACGTTTGAATCGGAGGCCGGTCCCTGGTCTCCGCAGAACTACGACAAGCAATTTCACGGGCCTATCACTTTGCGGAGCGCGTTGGAACAGTCGCTCAATGTGCCAGCGGTGCGGGCGGCCATGGCAGTGGGGACCAAGCCGATCGTGCAGCTGCTGCACCGTCTTGGCGTGACGAGTGCCATTGGCAATGACCTTTCGTCGGTGGCCTTGGGCAGTTCGTCGGTGTCGTTGATGGAGATCACTGCGGCGTATGGAGCGGTCGCCAATGGAGGGATCGCCGTCAAGCCGACTGCGGTGCGATCGACCAGGGATCAACAGGGAGACATTGTTTGGAATGGCGTACCGGATCGGCAACAGGCGACCTCGCCTCAAGGGGCCTATGTGTTGACGTCTCTCCTCGAAGGCGTCATCCAGCGCGGCACTGCGAGCAAAGCTAAAGTACTCGGACTCAAAGGTATGGTGGCCGGGAAAACTGGCACAACCGACGGCTATCGCGACGCCTGGTTTGTAGGCTACACGTCCGACGTGGTGATCGGGGTCTGGGTGGGATTCGACGATGAACGGCCTCTGCGTCTCACGGGGTCGCAGGCGGCCTTACCGATTTGGATGGAGCTCGCGCGCCGGATCATCCCGCCCAATGTTCCCGCATTCGAGATGCCGCCCGGTGTAATCACTCGCGACATCGATCCGAAGACCGGGCAGTTGGCCACATTTCAGTGTCCCGAGCAGGTATCGGAGGTGTTCATCGAGGGCACGGAGCCCAGCGTCTATTGCGAGGTGCATGGAGGGGGAATATGGGAACGGTTCCGGCATACTTTCGGATTCTCCTAGGCCGCACTGAGAGGAATAGTGTAAACTGGCATCAACGATCTGGCGTGAAGGGGGAATGACGCATGAAGAACAATAGCTTTGCTGGAGATGACAACATTACTCTTTTGGCCAAAGGGGTGGTGTTGAAAGGCGAGATACATGTTGAAGGGACGGTGCGGATCGATGGCCGCCTTGATGGCGAAATCCAGACTAAGGGGCAAGTCATCATCGGCGAGGATGGACTGGTGCAGGGAACGATTACTGCCGGCACGGTGATCAGCAGCGGTCGCATCAAGGCGAATGTGACGGCGAATGAGCGAGTCCAGTTGATGAAGACGGCGACACTCATCGGAGAAGTCCATACGCCGGTGCTTATCATGGAAGAAGGCGCCAAGCTCCAAGGTGTGACGGATATGGGGGTAACCGCCTGGCCCGACGAGCTTCCGAAGTTGCCGGGCAGCGTCAGTGATTTCTCTGCACACCGGGCCAAGCAGGTCGTGGTGCTTGATAAATAAAGAGTCCAGCGGCGAAGTGCATCGATAGGTCTGCCGGTTCTCTCCTGTTCGTATCCAATCCATGACGAAGCAGCAGCTCTTCACCGCCGTGTTCTTTGCTCTTCTTCTGTTGCTCCTGTATCAGATTGCCCTGATGTTGCGGCCGTTTTTCTTGCCCGTCCTCTGGGCCGCGCTCCTTGCCCATCTCACGTTTCCACTCCATGTACGCTTCACATCGTTCGTTCGTGGCAGGGAAGTCGTTTCGGCCTCCTGTCTTACTCTCTTGGTTCTGGCTCTCGTGGTGATTCCGATTTCGATGTTGGGGGTGTTACTGGCACGCGAAGCCAGTACGGCCGAACAGACCATTCGCGAGTGGGTCTCGAGCGGGGCGCTCCATAAGCTGCCGGAGCAATTGGGCACGTGGCCGGTCATCGGAGGACTCCTCCAGCGGGTCAGTGGCAGCGTGTTATTGACGCCTGATTCCCTAGAACAAGGGCTTCTCTCGGCCGCGACGTTCCTAAGCCGTTTCTTCCTCGATCAGGTCGGCGATCTGCTGAAGAACGCATTTCTGCTGGTGACGGATTTCTTTCTCATGCTCTTTGCCCTGTTTTTTCTCTTCAAGGATGGGAAGCAATGGTTGGTGTCCCTTCAGGAAGTGATTCCACTGGACGCGTCCCATAAGCAGCGGATCGTCGATCGCATGGATCAGACCATTCGTGCCGTGGTGAAGGGAATAGGCCTGACCGCGATCGTTCAAGGTCTCCTGGCAGGGCTGGCCTATGTGGTCCTCGGCGTGCCTTTTCCTGTCGTACTGACGGCGGTGACGGTGATGCTTGCGCCGCTTCCCTTCGGTGGGACAGCATTGGTGTGGGGCCCGGTCGTGCTCTACTTCTTCTCGGTCGGTCCGCTGTGGAAAGCTCTGGCCATGTTGGGCTGGGGAATCGGCGTGGTGTCGATGATCGATCAGTTTCTGCGACCCTGGTTGATCGGACAGGCGGTCCAGATCCCCGTGCTCTTCCTCGTATTCAGCGTCCTCGGCGGGCTGGCACTTTACGGCCTCATCGGGCTCTTCGTCGGGCCGGTCCTGGTGAGTCTGTTGATGACTACCATCCAGATTTACCGAGAGGAATATCAGAACGCTCAAACAGGTACACCCGCTGGTCCTACCACACCGCCTTAGGAGCCTGTCCGGTAGTGACCGTTCTACTGCGGCGAATGATCCGCGATCAGTCAAGCGAGACGGGCGCGACGAGCGAGACAGGTGAGAGTTCGAAGTTTTCTGAACTTCGAACCTCGAACTTCGGATCGCGCCTGTCCCTCGTAGCCATTGACATCCCTATTCCAGCGGAATGGTGATGGCGATCCCGCCCATCACATCGTTGAGCTTAAAGTCCCGTTTCGGGCTGAGCAGATGACCGTTGTGGCAGTCGACACAGGCAGGCGAGACGGCGAGGTCGGGATAGATCGCCTGAAAGTATTGTTGGCGCCCACTGGTCACGATTCCAGTGACCGGCAGGTCGGGATTCTTCCGGAGAGCCTCCAACGCGTTGCGCTCGAGATCACTCGCCGGAGCGTTGCGCCGGTAAATAGGCCAGAGACCGATCAGTCGATAGCGGATCCCGCTTCCGTTCTCGGCTGCCAGCTTGCCCGAATGCTGGAGAAACTGGGCCGGCAACATGAGGGCGTTCTCCTGCTCCCAATGTTCAGATGCCGCAGTGACGCCTTTTGCCTGGAGTCGATTGACGATTTCCGTTGTGTACAGCGTGCGATCGGCTTTGATGACGGCATAGATATAGGCCGCCGCTTTCTCCGGCGGGATGCCGGGCGATCCTGGGCGTTCCTTTGCGGATAGGGCGAAGGGCCCCCACCAGAGCCCAGAGATTAGCAGGATGCTGAAAAAGACCGCCAGCTTTGTTCTCGCATCGCTCAGAGGCTCAACGTACGCAAAGAGTACGATTTGCCTCCTCGCTCGCTGTGGCCGCGCTAGGGACAAGACGCGTCTCGGCGCGCCAGGGTTGGGCGGGTGAGAAGGCTGGTCTATTTGAGCAACCTGCGGGCTTTTCTGGCCCCACCACGCGTGAGATCGCAGCAGAGCATTTTGTAATAACCGAGTTTTCTCGCGGCTTAATAGGACGGTGAGGACTACGGCGTAGAGCGAGACGTTGACTCGGTTCATGAAGCCTCCTGTGTGGGCGGCAGAATCGACATTACCGGGAGGGTCACGATGCACGAGGTGCCGCTTCCCTCCTGGCTCTCAATTCTGATGTCCCCTCCGAATTTCTTGATGATCCGGCGCGCGACGGTCAGGCCAAGTCCGGATCCTTCGCCCTGTCCCTTGGTGGTAAAGAATGGATCGAAAATTTTCGACAGATGCTGTTTCGGAATGCCGGGGCCTGAATCCGCGATCGTGGTCACGACGGATGTATCGATCAGGGACGTCGAGAGATGTAAGTTGCCCCGTCCCTTCATCGCCTGAATGGCATTCATCAACAAGTTCGTGAATGCCTGTCTGAGTTGGTCTGGGAGGGCCAGCACACAGGTGTCTCCTGCGTACGTTCTCTGGATCGCGAGTCCTGAGGCGTCCATGCTGCCCGTGAGTGTCGCGATGGCCTGATCGAGTTCCCGCTCGAGGTGAACCGGTTGT
>SPAX01000032.1 GCA_005239475.1 Nitrospira sp.
TGCGAGGGCGAACCGTTGTTCTTTGCAGGAGCAGGACTGGAGATGACCGAGACGCGTTTTCCGGAGGGCCATGGGGTCAAGCTCGCCAAGGACGATCACCTCATGTCGATTGTCGCGTTTTATCATAAGGCGCCGATCACCAAAGATGTGATGGCCACCTTCACCATGTACATGGCGCCCGAGGGCGCCCCCATCAAAGAAATGGACGTGTATCAGGTGGGCGTGAATATTGTGTGTTTCAGCAAGTTCTCCCAGCGCGGCCCAGACCAGACGGATGAGGGGATTGAAATCACAACCGGAGTGAAGGTCCACAGCGCGCCACTCAAGTTCTCGATGGATGGCTGTGTGAAGTTCGCCTATCCACATGGGCATGACGAACTCTTAATGATCGGGCTGGATAACAAGACCAAGAACCAGACCCTGTTGCGGACGGTCCCCGACGTCGCCCAGGACGGGACCTTTCTCGAATTTCAACCACATCAAGTCTATAAAGATAGTCAAGGGTTTCCTGTGACGAAGGCCGATGACTATGAGATGGTCATGGTCCATCACCATCCCTTGCAGAAAAAAGAAGCCCAACATGGGATGGGAAACTATTTGCTATACATGACTCCTGGCGCCTGTCCGACGACACCTTCTACGCCACTCGCCAGCAAGTAGTGACAACCCACGCATACGTCGCCCGCTGCAGATCCAGCAGCGGGCGACGTTCCCTCATCTAACCCGCGCCCGTTTCCCTCTAATTCCGTTCAATTTTGTTCCTCATCGAAGTCCTTCAGGGCTCCCCCTACCAAAGAAGGAGCCTATTCCATCGCATGTAGACTGGGTTTCCCACCTCTGCCTGTGCTATTCACATCTTCATCCTCAGGCACGTGCCCCAAGTCGCTTGCAGCAGAAGAATCGGGGCTGGTGTGTCTCAGATCACGTGAGGGCGAACCTTGTGATATCGCTCTGGGACTGGGCTTGCTCGAATTCCCGGGAAGCACAGGGATATCTTGATGCCGCAGAGTGAGCCGGTCACCATCCTGATTATCAGCGAACACGCTGAATCGATTAAACTCGTCACCGTCAGTCTGCGCGGATTCTTTCCCGGCTGCCGCGTGGACGTCGCCTATTCCGCCGAAGAAGCCCGTGCATGGGCGTCGTCATACGAATGGACCCTCATCCTCATCGACGAACAGTGCCTCGCCGGGGACCATATCTCCCTACCAGGCGAATTCAAACACCGCACACCGTATGTGGGGATTATTCTGCAGAGTGACCGCACCGATTCAGCCTCGGCGCTTCAAGCACTCCAAGCCGACGTTGATTTTTTCCTCTCGAAGAAATCTCCGGCCTTTCTCACGGAGCTCCTGTTCTGTGCCAAGGAGGCCATCGAAAAATGTCACTTGAGAGTGGCCCTGGACCACGCGCACGAACGCCATCGTCGGCTCATCGAATCACTCAGCGACATTGTCTACGAACTGGATGCCAGCGGCTATTTTGTGGCAGTCAGTCCGGGCATTGTCACGCTATTAGGCTACTCCCCAGACGAACTCATCGGATTGCCCTATACGACTCTCGTTCCTCCCGGCCAGGAGTCGGTGGCTCGGTATCGCCTCAATGAACGCCGCTCTGGAGCGCGGGGCACCAGCCGTGTTGAATTGACCTTGAGGGGGAAACTCACGCAGGACAACAAGCCGCTGACCCTCACGGCGGAGGTCAACGCCAGAGGACTCTACGACCCCCTTCGCCGATTTCTCGGCACGGTAGGACTGATCCGAGACATTTCCCAACCCAAACAACAAGACCGCACGATCCATCAACTTCGCCAACAACTCCGGCGTACGGACGAAGGGCTCGCGCTGGCCCAACGAGTCACGCTGTTGTCCCAACAGTTGCACGATTCACTGGCTTCACTGCCAACACAGTCCCAGCAACTCCTCACCACCATTCGCGACGCGCGTCTGGACGACCAAGCTGAAACCCTCGCCAGCCACGCCGCAGAAGCGACGAAACTCGGAGCACAGCTGGTGCAGGCCCTCCACGAGAGAGAGGAAGCTGTCTTAGGACACACGATCAACGAGATCCTTGACGCCGTACTCACGTCCACAACCACAGCAATCGTGGATGGTGCAGGCATCATACGGCAGTTCTCCTCGCACCTCCCTCCTCTCGTCGGCGATCGCGAGCAAGCCACGAAGCTCATTCACTCTCTCCTGAACTACGCGCAGACCTATGTGCGGACGGTCGGACGAGCGCATCGACTCATCGTGAGCACGCGCGCAGGTGGATCTTCCTCCATCTCAGCAGAGGCCCCCGCTCTCTTTCCCCTCGCCCCCCCTACCGAAGTCGAAGTCGAACTGCTCGAATCCGATATGGCCTGGTCGTCACAATCTCCGGCTTCCTCACCCCCGTCCCTTGATCTCCTCGCGTCGTATGAGCTCGTCCGCCAACTGAGTGGCACTTTGGATTTGTCGGCCCCGATGCAGGGGCCCCTTCGTATAATCCTCCGTCTGCCGGTCGCCTCTCACCCCTCTCTCGAAATGCTCCCACTGCCTGCCGTCTCTGCCCCCCCGCCGGCACCCGCTCCTGACACAAAGAGCGCCACGACGGCACCTGTTCCGATAGTCGATTCTGATAGGCCGAAACAGGAACGGCGCCACTCACCTCGAATTCTCACCACCCTGCCTGCCACGATCACCGTCGGGTCAGCGATGTGGGAGGGCACCATTTCCAACCTCAGCCTCGGGGGGACCTGCGTCACGCTCCCCGGCGACTTTCCCACCGTCCCGCAACAAGACGCCTATGTCGTAGTCAAGACGGCAGTGGGCATTCTCGAGTTGCATGGTAGAGCACAGGAGCGCTCTGTCTCGCTCCAAACCAAGACACCAGCCTCTCAGTTGATTGTGACGTTTGAGCCTCCCAAACGAGAAGAGGGCGCCGTCCTGGCCTCGCTGGTCCAGGCGGCACAGGAACAGACGTTGCCTTTCTCCCTTGAAGTACTGCTTGCGGAAGGGCCGCAGATCGAATTGACTACCACCAACTCCCTCGTTCCAGGAGAGCGGGAAGATTACGATCCGCGCGAGGCTGTCCGGGTGGCCTTGCGGCTCCCGGTCCAGCTCGAGGTGATAGATCCTTCCGGTAAAAGTTATCGCCTCGAAGCGCTCACCACCAACCTCAGCCGAGACGGAGCCTGTCTCCACCTCAACGCTCGCCCTGAACTCCTGCGTGGTATTGCCACGCTGCACTTCGCCGTCACACAGACCCAGAAACACCCCGGGACCCATGAGCCTGGGGCGCCTGACGCTGCACTGCCGGCCCGGATCATCTGGTTGGCTCCGGACCCTGCAGCGCCCAGCGAATTTCGCCATCAAGGCTCCGACCTTTCCTTTCGAATCGGTCTCCGCTTTCAGGGCCTCACACTCTATGCTGAGCGCGAAGTGCACCGTGTCGTCCGACAACATCTGACGTCCCCGGGCGAATCGGAACCCTCCTCGCAGCTAGCGTCGGTCGTCAGTATTCCGCGAGAGTGCCGGAATCCACGCGGCGAGGCAATTATGATCACCGACGACCATCTTCGCCAGTCGCTCGCACCCAACACACCGGTCGTCATCATCGCTCCCGGCTATGGCCAGACCGCGTTGGACGCTATGACTTTGTCGTACTACTTGGCACATCACCGGCTCCGCGTCTTGCGTTACGACCACACCAACCACGTGGGGCTGAGCGACGGCGAACTGCAACAGACGACCTTGCGGAGCATGCAAGCCGACCTTCTCAAAGTTGTGGAGTTTGTACAGCATACGTGGCCGACCGCTCCCCTGATTGTCATGGCGAGCGACGTGGCCGCACGCGTCGCCCTCAAGATGGCGGTACAATCCCGTCCCCTCGACCTGCTTCTCCTAGTCAATCCGGTCGTCGATATTCAGGCCATGCTCATGACTGTCCATGGTCATGATCTCGTGGCCGACCACCAATACGGACTCCGACGCGGCATCGCGAATCTGCTCGGGCTTAACGTCAATGTCGATCGCTTTGTTGGCGATATCGTCGCAGGCCACTTTACGGATCTGGCTTCCACGCTTGCGGATCTGCGCCTCCTTCGCTCTCCGTCAGCCATTCTCACGATTCCCAGCAGACCGCTCGGACCATTGCCTCCAGCCGACCTCCCGCAGGCGTTTCTCACCGCGTTGGGAGCCCATACCCGTCTGGCAACAGTCCCCGCACCGCTGATTGGCCAGCATCTCCCGCTCAATGAACAACACTCCCAGGCCTTCCGACAGGTCCTGGAGCAGATCGCCGCAACCGTCTCGCTGCCGACCATTCCGGCTGAATTCCAAGCACACACCCGTCGCATGCTGGCCCATCAACAGCGCATCGAGATGGAGCGCACCCGTCTTCACCGCAATCTCTCGCAGATCGCGCGTGAGGCCTTGAGGGTTGCGCACCTACAGCTTCCCCAACTCGGAAACCTCCATGAGCACTGGAAGCTCTTGGACGATCTCTACCGGCTGCTCAGTCCGCTCGAACCGGGCTCCATGCTTGTGGATGTGGGAGTCGGCCACGGCGATTTAGTTCGAGCCACGATGGTCAACCAGGCCTACCGTTCTCGACAGCGTGGATGGAGTCCGAAGCGCCCCGTTCAGGTGATCGGCCTGGAACATTCTCAAGACTCGCTGACGCAGGCCCGACAGAGTCTTCGTGCCTTGCATCGGGAACTCGACACCGACTTCGGAGGCACCCTCACCATCCATCCCCCCCTGACAACCGAATGGATACAGGCAGATTGGACGCAGGGTCTTCCCTTCAAAGACCACTCCCTCCATCGCATCGTCTGCAATCTGTCACTCCCGTTCGTCCCCTCTCCACTGATCACGATTCGGGAGCTGTACCGTATACTCCATCCGCAAGGGCGCTTAGTCCTCACGGTCTTCCACCCAGACACCGATCTCTCGGTAATCTATCGCCGGCATCTGCAGAGAGCGAATCAGGATGAGTTTAGTCCTCAAGCCCACATCGTCCTGCACTACCTGGGGCGACTTCGAGAGGCCATTCGGCATGGATTGCTGCACACCTTCGATCGATCCTCACTGGCCTCGTTCCTCCAGCAAGCCGGCATCCTGACACCCCGCATCCTTCCTGCGCTCGATGGGCATGCCCTTTTCGCCGTCATCGAAAAAGGTAAATCCGCTAGCTGAACGTACCTGAGCCGTGTATACTCCCACTCGTACATCTTTGAACACATAAACGTTTCATGCTCAATCTGCATTTCCGCTGGCGGCTCACACGGCGCCCCAGCGTTCCCTGTTCGTTATGAAATCACACTCACCGAATACCGACATCTTGGGGCCTTCCTCCAGCGAGCTATTGGACATCATCACACAGTTTGCAGCCGACCTGGGAACGGTGACCGACCTGACGACACTGGGGAATCGCATTATCCAAGAGCTGTGTCGCGCAGGCGCCACGGCCCATGGGACGCTGTTCCTGCTGGATCGCGAACACGAATGCTACCGCCGAACCAGCATGGTTGGCCTGGTCGCCCCCACGCTTATTCCTCCGATGCTGTCCGTGAGCCATCCTCTGCCCCACCACCTACTCACAACCAACCGGATCATGACGCAGGCCGACTCGGCTGTAGAACTCCAAGAGACTGACTCCGGAGCCGGCGCACGTCTGGCCATGGAATCTATGCAGGCCACACGCATCGTGCCACACCTCAATAAAGGCCGTCTCATCGGCTTTTCACTCCTCGGCGCGACACAACCTTTGGCTGAAGAAAATGCGCTGACCAGATCCCTGCTCGCCGCGCTGGCACAAACGGCCACGAATGCGCTAGACACCATTGTGCTGTACGAAGACCTCCATCACTCGCACACACTCATGAAGCGCACAGATCGGCTGAAATCCCTTGAGACGATCGCCGGCGGCTTCGCCCACGAAATCAGAAACCCCCTCACGTCGATTAAAACCTTTATCCAATTGGCTCCTGAACGCAAAGACGATCCCCAATTTATTCAGGAATTCAGCAAAGTGGTGCTGGACGATGTGTATCGGATCGAACGGCTGATCCAGGAAATACTCGACTACGCCCGCTATATGGAACCCAAGCTGACGGACGAGGACTTCAACGACATTGTCGCCTCGTGCTTGTATTTCATCGATGTCAAGGCGGACAGTCATGGGATCAAGATTCAAAAAGAGTTGGCGTCCGACCTGCCTCGTGTCATGCTGGATCGACAGCAGATCAAGCAGGTCCTGCTCAATCTTCTCCTCAATGCCATGGACTCGATGGCAGGGGCGGGTGGGCGTTTACGCGTGCAGACCCGCAAGCTGGTGAAGCCGGGAGGAAAAGTCTGGGCCTACCTCGAGATCGAGGATACCGGTGAGGGAATCCAGGATACGAATCTCGAACGCATTTTCGACCCGTTTTTCACGACGAAACACGAGAGCGGAGAACACGAAGGAACAGGACTTGGTTTGACGATTGTCCATCAAATTATTCAAGAACATCACGGCGAGATTCGGGTAAAGAGCTCGATCGGTGTCGGCACCACGTTTTTCGTGAGCCTGCCCGCGTTACCCGCATAGCCGCTAACACCCTATGGACACCAGTATGAAAAAACGAGTGCTGTTGATCGATGATGAGGCCCGGGTTAGGGCCTCATTGAAAGCGGTGCTGGAGCCGACCTACGAAACGATCCAAGCCGCCGACGCCCAGGAGGGCCTCGAGCTGTTTCGCAAGGAAGCCCCCCATCTAGTCCTTCTGGATGTCATCCTGCCTGGCACCGACGGGCTGTCGGTACTCCAAACCCTACGCGCCGAGGACCGTACGGCACCGGTCATCATGTTGACAGGAACGAAATCGGTCAAAACCGCCGTCGATGCGATGAAGTTGGGCGCGGCCGACTACCTCTCGAAACCCTTCGATGTGGAAGAGCTCCGCATCGTCGTCGAACGTGCACTCAATGAAAAGGAACTCCAACAGGAAGTAAAACAACTCCGAGCACAAGTCGTTCGGCGCTACGCCTTTCACAACCTGATCGGCAAGAGCCCGTCGATGCAGGACATCTACACCAAGATCGAACAAGTCGCCGACAGCCGCACGACCGTCCTGATCGCCGGCGAGAGCGGCACGGGAAAAGAACTGGTCGCCAAGGCACTCCACTATAATAGCGGCAGGCGTGAACGCCCATTCATCGCGCTGAACTGCGCAGCCATTCCTGAAACGCTCATCGAGAGTGAGCTGTTCGGCCATGAGAAAGGCTCGTTCACGGATGCCACGGCTCGTCGAGTTGGGCAATTTGAACTCGCCAATACCGGCACGCTTTTCCTCGACGAGATCGGCGACCTCAGCGCCATGACGCAAGCCAAGCTACTGCGCGTTTTGCAGGAACGAGAATTCGCCAGAGTCGGTGGGGTGCAATCCATCAAGGTGGATGTGCGCATCGTGGCGGCGACGAACAAGAATCTCGAGGAACTCGTTCGGAAAGGACAATTCCGCGAAGACCTCTACTACCGTATCAACGTCATTGCACTGTATTTGCCCCCGCTCCGGGAGCGTGGTGAAGACGTTCCCCTCCTCGCCAAACATTTCCTGGCCAAACGAATCGAAGAAGACGATCGGCCGCCCCAAGAGTTTTCCAAAGATGCCGTCGATCTTCTGTCACGCTATCCCTGGCCGGGCAATGTACGAGAGATGGAGAACATCATCGAACAGGCGTTCATTTGGTCCAAGGGATCGGATACCATCACCCCCGAACATCTCCCGACTATTCTCAAGAACGACACCCGATCCTCTTCACTCCGCGACGACACCCTCGCCGGGCGACTGTCGCTCGAAAAAGCCGTCATGGAGTTCGAGCGAGAAATTATCTTGGATGCTTTAAAACGAACTAACTACATCCAAACCCATGCCGCTAACCTGCTGGGAATCAGCCGCCGGATGCTCAAGTACCGCATGGATACACTGGGAATCGGCCGACCCGATCAGCAAGTCAGCACCGAACCACAGGCCGTAGTGCAGGAATAGCACAACAATTCCCCCACTGCGTCTTTTTTGCACAGTTGGGCAGGGTATTTTCTTGCTAATATACGTAGTGATTCGTTCAATATAACTACATATGGGGCTCAATCATTCACAGACCACATTCCGTTGAGGCAGGAATGCTAACTCACTGAAATGGAACAATAATTGCTTTATAAAGTACGTATTTAACGGTAGGGACACCCAATGAATTTACCTGTGACTCCTGACCCGGCGAAGAATAAGCCGACCTTGCTCGTGGTTGACGACGAGGCAGGACCTCGTGACGCCCTGAGAGTGATTCTCCGCCCCTTTTTCAATATCCAGACAGCAGAATCAGCCAGCGCAGCGATTGACGTGCTGAACTCCCAGCCAATCGATCTCATCACACTCGACCAGAAGCTTCCAGATCGCCAGGGCATAGATCTCCTTCAGGACATCAAACAGCACCACGCCGACGTTGAGGTCATCATCATCACCGGGTACGGAAGCTTAAAGTCCGCCATGGAAGGGATACGCTATGGCGCCGCTGGCTACCTGCTTAAACCTTTCAACGTCACGGAATTGCTTTCCCTCGTCAACCAGACACTCGAAAAGAAACAACGGCTCGATTTTCTCAGAAAGTTTCTCCACACATCAACCGGCCTCTGGGGATCAGAAACAGCCTGTGCGCAAGCCTGGAAGGAATTGCTCGCGGGATACCAGGCGATCGGGAAATCTGCATCAGATAATGCCGCCCACTCTGGAGAAATACCGGACCTTCTCCCTCTACTCTCCGACCTGCTTGAAGCCAAGGATCGCCAGTTGCTCAACCACTGCAGCCGAGTCAGTTTCTACGCCACACTCTTGGCCAACCGCATCAACCTGACACTCGCTGAGCAGAAATCGCTGGCCTTGGGGGCGTTCCTCCACGACATCGGCAAGATAGGGCCTGAGACCTATCAATTTGCGGACGATGAAATCGCTATGACCGGGGAGTCTGTCGGCAATCGACACCACCCGGAGCAGGGTGCGAAACTCGTGTTGCCGCTCGGACTTCCGGCTGAGGTGGGACAGATTATTGCCTATCATCATGAACGGTGGGATGGCTCAGGCTATCCATTTGGACTTCAGAAAGAAGGAATTCCTCAACTAGCTCGCATCGTCTGTTTGGCCCAAACGTTCGACCACCTGACTGCTGAACTTCCTGGCCGGACTCCCCTCTCGATTGATGACGCCTGCCAACAGATGCTTTCGTATGCCGGCACCCACTTCGAACCGAAGTTGACAGAACTCTTTGCGCGCGTGGTCCAGGAATGCAAGGCGTCCCTTCCTGCCATGGCCATGGCTACTACCCAGCCCGACCGATCCGACTCCTAGCCCACCGGCTTTCTGGCAGGTTAAGGCTCAGGTCAAGGCTGAGAAAAAGTAGCGTCTGATCTTCGCGCTCAAGCTTGATCTCGACCTCAGCCTACATCAGCTTGCTCATTCAGATCGCTTCTCCTTCGCCCCCGCGATGAGTTCCGCTGCCGTTTCACGCACTTTTTTCGTAATGGTCAGACCGCTCAACATTCGGGCGATTTCCTCTTCTCGCCCCATCCCCTTGAGCGCTCTGACAGACGTGAATGTCCGTTGACCATCCAGCCCTTTTTCCACAAGCAGATGATGCTCTGCTTGGGACGCAACCTGAGGAAGATGGGTGATACAAAACACTTGATGGAATGCCCCGAGCCTGCGCAGTCTCGTTCCCATGGCTGCAGCAACTGCCCCACCGACTCCCGTATCGATTTCGTCAAATACCAGGACCGGAACCTGGTCCATCTCGGCCAACACCGTCTTGAGTGCCAGCATGATACGCGAGAGTTCCCCGCCTGACGCCACCCGGCCCAAAGGTCTCGGCAGTTCACCAGGATTGCTTGAGAGAAGGAATTCCACTCGATCGCACCCAGCCGATCCGAGCCCCTCGGCCGACTCATCGCTCGAGACCGTCACCTGAAAGATCGCCTGCTCCATTTTCAACGCTGTTAGCTCCCCTCCCACGAGCGTCGTCATTCGCTTGGCCGCGTCAATTCGTTTCTTAGACAGCTGCTGTGCCAGCGTGCGGAGACGGCGGGCCTCTTCGTCCAGACGCGCCGTCAACTCGGCAGTTCCCGCTTCACGATTGTCCAATAGCTGAAGCTCCTCCTGTATCCGTCTGCCAGTCAGTAATACTGCCTCAACCGACCCTCCATACTTTTTTTTCAACCGATGGATCAGATCGAGTCGGTCCTCTACAACAGCCTGTCGGTCAGGATCGGCCTCTAACTGTTGAGTATAGTCGCGCAGCCGCCCGGCAAGTTCTTTGAGTTGGATGACCGACTCCGTAGCAGCCTGTTCACAATCACTCATCGCCGGATCGGTCTGGGCCAACTCTGCAAGCGTTCGCCCGATCCGCCCTAGCCTGATGAGGATAGCCTGCTCATCCGCCTGCAACTCGGCATGAGCCTCGTGGGCCAATTCCCTGAGCCGATGCGCATGGACCAGTCGCTGCCGTTCGCTACGGAGCTGCTCTTCTTCATCAGGGAATATCCCGGCTTGTTGGATCTCCTGGGCCTGGAATCGCAACATATCTTCTCGTCTTGCACGATCGCCGACGTCACTCTGCAAGGCTTCCAACTGCGTGCGGAGTTCCTTCCATCCCTGGTAGGCCTGCTCATACCTCCCGCGTAGCTCATAGAGTCGTCCAAACGCATCGAGGGCATCTAACTGTTTGGAAATAGCCAGCAGCGATTGCTGCTCATGCTGGCCATGGATATCAACGAGGGTGCCCCCAAGTTCTTCGAGTACACGCAGGGGGCACAGGCTGCCGTTGACGTACACCCGGTGGCGACCAGATCGGGAGAGCACGCGCCGAAGAATCAGCTCGGATTCGTTCTGACCGATGGTTTCGTGCAGCCGCAGGCGTTGAAGAAGTGGATGGGTGTCTGGGAGGTGGAAGGCTGCTTCCAGCTGAGCCTCGTCTTCTCCGGAACGGATCTGGTCGGTCGAGGCTCGCCCGCCGACCAACAAGGCGATGGCATCAATGAGGAGAGATTTACCGGCCCCGGTTTCCCCGGTCAGGACCGTAAAGCCGGACTGGAATTGAAGACTGAGCTGCTCAATGAGCGCGAAATTGACAATGCGCAACTCGGTGAGCATTGCGGCGGGTGACTACAATCCTTAGGCTGAGCCGGCTGGTTGCGCCAGCAACGAATCGATCATGTCCTTGAACTGCCGCTTCGGCCGCGCCCCAACGAGTTTTTCCACGACCTGCCCGTTCTTGAAAAACAGAATTGTCGGAATACTCATCACCTGATAGCGACCTGCCACTTCTGGATTTTCATCGGTATTAAGCTTCCGTACTTTCACCTTCCCCGCATACTCTTTACCCAATTCCTCGATGATCGGAGCGACCATTTGGCACGGACCACACCAGACGGCCCAGAAATCTACCATCACGAGTTCAGAGGCCTTCATGACCTCTGCGTCCCACGTTGCATCTTCGACCTTCAGTGCATCACTTGCCACGTCGGATTCCTCCTTCGCTGAGTAGACGACAAAAGTTGAGCCAGTCACGCATCGTATACCAGCCCTCTTCGAGGAGTCAAATCCGCAGGACCGGCGTATGCCATTATCAGGGCCAGCAGGATAGCCGAGCGAGACTGGCGGGACGGGGCGAGCGTTGATCTAGTTCATCTGGTCTTTCTGGTTTGTCTTGTTTATCTGGTTGATTTGGTTCATCTGGTTAGTTTCGTTCAACCAAATAAACCAATTAAACGAGACAGACCAGATAAACAAGAGAGACCAGCCGATCCTCACGCTTCACTGAGCATCCCACGAGCCATTCATTCAGACCATCTGTTCATCGTCCAATCCCGCCCATCTCAGGCTGGGGCATGGTCGATTGTGGCCTCCCATACGGCCCTCCAGGCACAGCCCAGGGTAGACCTTTCTCTCCGATCAGGAGCGGACTGAGAATACTTCGAACCACTGCCGTACCGAAGCTTTCCGTCCATCCGATCCCGGTCAGGCTCAACATGAAGTTGTACTGAGCCCGATCGGGAAACTGTAAATAATAGAGTCCCAGCGACCAACACTTACAGGGATTCTGGTAGAGGGCAACGACATCATACTCAGGGCTCCTGCCATTCTTGACATCGTAGTAGCCCTTTGCGCCGACCGTCCACCCCCACGGTGTGCGAAACGCCCCTCCCGCTGTGACAAATTGGATCTCAGGGGTTGGGGCATAGACCTCATTGAACGAAATCGGATTCCACACGTCTCCGCGACGTACACGATTACCATCGTGGGTAAAGCGCTGCCCCACTTCGAGATACCAGTAGTTGGACTGCTGAACCCGAAGGTTGGTGTTGAATTGACTCACCGACGATCGGTAGGGATCGAAAAATGCATCGATGGTGAGATACTGGTTAATGGCAGGCTGCTGACCGAAGACAGCCCCGGCGCCCTGGCCAGACGCGGCAGCTGCTAACTGGGCCGGCGTGTACTGAGGAGTCGTGTTGCCGATTGCCACCCGCATCCAGAGATCGGAAAATTTCTTTCCCTCAATGGCCACCGTCGCCGGCTGCAGCGGTTGCGTCAGCGACCCGAGCAGCGGGGAGACGCCGGGTGTGAAGTCCCGCGCCCTCGTTTGCACGGCACCCGCGTGATAACTCTGGGCCATCGTGAAATCCAGCCAATTGAAACTGNTACTGCCCGCTTGNTCCAACAGCCGGCTGCGGATCGCGTAGGTCAGCANGTTTTTCTTCGGNAGATCGTCCACCTGATCGATCTGAGTCAATTGTGACTGATTCGTCGGCGGNACATATTCATACATGACGCTGGGCTCAATGGTNTGCAGNAACGTATTGCCCTCGCTCGTTCTGAAGCGGCGGCTCAGCTTCGATGTCGCATCAAGCCCCGCCCAAAAGGTCTCGCGATGCTGGCTTTCAGGATTGTNCACCCCCCGCGAGTAGTAGACCTCGCGCACTTTCACTTGGGGNGTCAGGCCCACGATATGGCCGAAATCCAGGACGTCNGTCGACAGTCCAGGCAGCACATCTATTCGATTCTGNGTAAATCCCTGATCNCGATAAAAATTNACGAAATTCATATCCGTACCCAGCAAGACCGGCGAATTGAACAATGANAGATTCGGCAAACTATAGCCGATTTCCGGCAGGCGCTGAAACGTATCCGCTCCTCCCGATTGCAACGGCTGGAGATATTGACCGAGCAGGTAGGTGTTTCCGTAAGGCAGACGATGGGTCGCCAAAAAACTCGATTCGCTGCTGGGAAGGGCCCGCTGGGCTCCCGAGTTACTCAACTGTTGCAGATAATTTGGGTCGGTCACCAAGTTGGCTTTAACCCGAAGCAACAAGTCCGGCGTAAATTGCTGTGTATGCGTCCCGTTGATCAGAACCCGAACCTGCTCCGCATCTTGTCCCGCCTGGCTTACGCCGGACACACTCGGCAACTCTGTCTGCCGCAGGGCACTGACGAACCACTGCCCGCGCGACTGCCGGTCCAGCACATAGCGATATTGCAAATCACTCCCGTAGCCGAGACCGCTGTAATAGGAGGGAGAGATCGTCAGGTCCTGACTAGGATTGATGGCCCAAAAAAAGCTTTCTTTGAGATGCATGCCAAACCGATTATCGTACCCGACAAGGGGAATAAGGAACCCCGTGCGTCGCTTGGAGAGCGGATACGTTACGGTGGGAAGAGGAATCACCGGGACATCGTTTACGCAGAGCCATCCACCCGTAAACGCCACATTGTCGCCGGCATGCAGGTCAAGATCCTTGAACTGAAACCGCCAGGCCGGCGTCTCACCTTCCTGGGCATCGCAGTTCGTAAAGCGGCCCTCTTTCACCCGATAATGGTCCTCTGAAAACCGCTGCAGGAGGCGCCCCTCCACCGAGGTATTCGTGGATTTGAGATGCACCCGTCCGTGCGTGACCACCCCAGCCTCAGTATTCACGTTGAGTTCCAACCGTTCGGTCACGAGATCGGCTTTGGGATCGGTGAGTCGAACGTGGCCCGTGGCAATCAATACGCCGGGCAACGCCTGGATGGTCATGTGATCGGCCGTCAAACGCAGGGTGCCCTGGTTGACTACCACCGAGCCATCGGCTTCGTAGATTTCTTGTTCCTGTAGATAATCGATTCGTTCTGCAGTGATATCGAGCGGGAGCGCACCGGGAGAAATCGTCGTTGCTGCGGAACCTCCCTCATTCCCTGCCGCATCCCCTGCGTACGGAAAGAGTAGCCCCAGCATCAACCAACCAACCAGGCACATCCACAGCCGCGTCGAGATCCCTGCCATGTCAGCCCCGAAGCGGCGAAAACCCACAGCCACGAAACCAGGCCTTGCACTCTCCTACGAGCATGAGCGAACCAGTCACACACACCAGACCGTCCGGCGTTGCCAGCTGTCTGGCCAGTGCCATTGCATCGCTGAACGACGGCACGACATGCGGGTGAGACAGCAGGCCTTGGAGCGAGGCTCGGAGTTCCTGAGCGGTGGCAGAGCGTGGGAGATCCGCCTGCGTCAATACCACCTCCTGGACAAGACCTCTGAGCGGTTCGGCAAAGCCCCGGTGATCCTTGTCTCGCATCATTCCAAGGACAAGGACCACGGGGCGGGACGGATGAGATCGGTCAGAGCGCATAAGGTAGTCGGCCAAGGCCGTTGCGGCAGCAGGATTATGCGCGCCATCCAGCAGGATCGTCGGACAGCGATCGACCACTTCCAATCGTCCAGCCCAGTTGACCATACGCAGTGCCGCGCTCACCGCCTCGGCCGTGACAGTAATCCCCTGCGGGGCCGCCGTCCCCAACAGCGCCAGCGCACAGGCAGCGTTATCAAGTTGGTGGCGACCCTCCAGAGCACAGGTCAGCCCGTCATATTGCATACCAAGACCACGATAGGAAAATTGCCTGGTCGCTTCTCCCTCTGTGCGAAAGTTCTCGTTTATCCGAAACACTGGGGCCTGCCGCTCCCGTGCCACCTGTTCGATCGTCCGCCACGCGTCATCTTCGAGCCGGCCCAGCACTACCGGCACCCCCGGCTTAATAATGCCGGCCTTCTCGAAGGCAATCGATGAGAGTGTGGTCCCCAAATATTCCTGATGATCGAGGGAAATCGTCGTCACCGCACAGGCCATAGGCGTGACCACGTTGGTCGCATCGAATCTGCCGCCCAATCCAACCTCTAACACAGCCACGTCGACCCCTGAGTCGGCAAAGTGCTGAAACGCCATCGCGGTTGTAAATTCGAAGAAGGTCGGCGACAGATCCGATTGACAGAGGGTCTGAATTTGCTCGGTCAATTGTGCCACCTGCGACTCAGCAATCATCTCGTCGTTCACACGGATCCGCTCTCGGAACTCCACGAGATGGGGCGAGGTATAGAGCCCGACTCGATACCCTGCCGCCTGCAACACGGCGGCGGCCATGGCCGCGGTGGATCCCTTTCCATTCGTGCCAGCGATGTGCAATGCACGGTACTGGGTCTGCGGCATGCCGAGCCGCACCATCAACGCCGTCATCGTCTCTAGACCCAGTTTGATGCCATGCTGTTGCAGGCGATACAAATAGGCCACTGCGGAGGAATAGGTCATGGTGTAACCGGGCAGGACGGGCGGTTAGCCAGGATTCTTCATGAACGTTGTGCCGAGGCGGCCGAGTCCGAAGCTCGCCTGCCTGTCTTGTTCATTTGGTCTGTTCGGTCTGTCTGGTTTGTTTGGTTGGTTGCATGAAACTAACCAGATGGACCAGACAGACTAGATAACCAGACAGACCGGACTTGCCCAAGACGTGTGGACCATCGAGTATCCTGGTGTGTCAAAAATAGTATTTCCACAGCCTGTTAAAAATGGGCGATGAGGGCGCTTAAGGTTTCTTTCAGCTGTTTGCGCTCTACAATCATATCGATCATGCCGTGCTCCAACAGAAATTCCGCTCGCTGAAACTGATCCGGCAGCTGTTGTTTAATGGTCTGCTCGATCACACGGGGACCGGCAAAGCCGATCAGTGCTTTCGGTTCGGCCAGAATCACATCGCCCAACATGGCGACGCTAGCGGTAACGCCCCCGAACGTGGGATCGGCTAACAGGCAAATAAACGGGAGTTTGGCCTCGCCAAGCTTGGCAACAGCGGCAGACGTCTTGGCCATCTGCATCAGGGAGAGAATCCCCTCTTGCATCCGGGCTCCTCCGGAGGTCGTGACCAAGAGGACCGGCAACCGGGCNTCCAGTGCGCGATCAATCGCCCGGCAGATCTTTTCCCCGACAACCGACCCCATGCTGCCACCCATAAAGCTGAAGTCGAACAAGCAGAGCACCACACGACGGCCGTTCATCATCCCTTCGCCGGTCATCATGGCATCTTTGCGGCCAGTCTTTCCCTGGTGCGCCTTCACACGATCCTTGTACGATTTCGTGTCCTGAAAGTTCAGCGGGTCCTGGGGACCAAGCTCCACATCCCACTCTTTAAACGTCCCAAGATCGACCAAGAGCGCAATGCGCTCCATGACAGAAATCGGGAAATGGTAGTCGCACTTCGGGCAGACCTTATTATTACGCTCGACTTCTTTGCGATAGACGATTTCTCGACAGTGGTTGCACTTGAGCCACATCCCTTCGGAAATCTTGGATCGCTTCGGGAGTTCAGTCTCGGTCGTTTTCTGTTTTTTAAACCAGGCCATTGTGCGCTCCTCCTAGGAGCCGGTCCGACATTGACCGTTCTACTGCGGCGAATGATCCGCGACCATCTGTGTCGTGCTCGGCCCGACACAATCCTCAATGTATTCCAGCGAATACACCTCCGGTTTTTCCGGGCCTGCGGCCTCGTATCTAGCCGCACCTCCTTCGCCTCGTTACGAAGGCAATGCCGGACAGGCTCCTAGTCCGCCCGCGTGGCTCTCGCCACCCGTGAAGCGTATCTCGTTATTCGCGCGAGACTTGCAAGAAAAGCGGGACGGGTCGGAAGTTTCATCTTCGCGAGTCGCGCCTGTCGCACACATCTTGCTTGTCTCGCTCACAATTCACAAACGACGAATGAAGAGGATGGCAGAATACCATAGCCGCCCTCTTGACGCACGTAGATTTCCCTTCGAGGAAGGCACCGGTTCGGTTGTCAGAAGAGCTGACCACCGAAAGCGATGTGGAACATCATGGTGAGTCCGACGGCAACGCTCCCAAGACTCGCCAGCCCCTGGACCGTGAGAAAGACGGGACGCCCGAGGTTCAGCGACCACAATACCGGAAGGCTCACGACTATCCCGACCAGCATCATCCCCATGATCGAGCCAAGCCCGAACACCGCGATATATGTCAGCCCCTCCGACACCGATCGCGCAGACGACAGTACGATCAACAACAGCGCCGCCGACCCGGCCAGACCATGGGCCATGCCGATACAAAACGGTCGAACAGAATCACGCCACCAGTGTATATGTCCGTGACCCTCGGCCAGCGCATGACTATGCAGGTGCACGTGCCGATCACCATCATGGTCGTGCGTATGCACATGCCAGCGTTCCCGGACCAACCGCACCCCGAGTATCCCGCCGAGGAGCACCAGCATAGCGCCCACGCCGAACTCAGCCGCCAACGCGAACGGTTCAGGGATCGACACACGGAGCACCAACACCACCGCCCCGACCAGCATCAACATTACCGTATGTCCAAGTCCCCAGCTGAATCCAATCATGCCGGAGGCGCGGAGCGAGGGCCGTTGCGCCAGTACCGTGGATACGGCAGCCAAATGGTCCGTGTCCAGAGCGTGACGGAGCCCCAGCACCAATCCAAGTCCTAAAATGGTCAGGAATTCAGTATCCAGCATACCGCATCAACAGAAATTCACCCTGTGGCACCAGTGTCGGCGGCACGATGGGACGTCAACCGCCTCGAGCGTGCATTTCGAGATGTGGGTTTTCGCGAAGTTTCTCAATAGCGATGAATCCCCCGACACGCAACCCGTCCCGTTCAAGCGCCTTGCGCTCTTCTGCGCCTCGGTCGCGGCGACCTTCCCAGCCGGTGCGGAGCAAGGCCCGCATCTCGTCATCGGAGGCGCCGGCGCGAAGGGCCTTGCGCAGATCCGTTCCCGTCGTCGCGTACAGACAGCGGTACCACATGCCATCGGCGGTCACCCGGCTGCGATCACAGGTCGCACAGAACGGCGTGGTCGTCGAAGGGATAATCCCAAAGGTCGTCCCATCCGGCAGCAGATATCGCTGCGCCGGCGCAGCTCCCCGCTCTGGTATCGGCTCGATCGTCCCGTAGTGCTCGCTCAGCATGGTGAGCATCGCTGCTCCTGAGAGCACTTTTTGTTGGGACCACTCGTTCGCGCCACCGACGTCCATATATTCGATAAACCGAACTTCCGCCTGCACTTGTTTGCCAAACTCGATCAACGCGACCAACTCATCGTCGTTGAACCCCCGAATCGCCACCGTATCGATTTTCAAGCCAGTGAATCCAGCGCGAGCCACCGACTCAATCCCTTCCAACACACGTGAGTACTCATCACGGCGGGTCAGTTGGCGAAATCGTTCCGGTCTCAGCGTATCGAGGCTGACCGTGACACGGTGAAGCCCTGCCTCATACAGGGCCTCAGCCTGGTCCGCCAGAAGAATGCCATTCGTCGTCAGCCCGATATCCGTCACCCGCCGATTTTGGAGCAACAGGCGAATCAGCCGAGGCAAACCGCGTCGAAGCAACGGCTCTCCGCCGGTCAGCCGCACGCGATCTACGCCGAGGTCGGTGAAATAGCCCGTCAGGCCTGCCATTTCCTCATGGGTCAGCACATCCTCGCGCGGCAGCCAGACATAGTCCTCTTCCGGCATGCAGTACTTGCAGCGGAGATTGCATCGATCCGTCACGGACAAACGCAAGCTGCGAAGCGGTCGGCCGAAGGTATCGGTGGCGGGAAGAAGGGCGGTACTTGTTGATAACTGGTCAGCCAAGGCTTTCTCGATTTTTCCGGACGTTTCACGCCTCACGATTCACATTTGACGATTCTACGGGTGTTCCTCCACCCAGACTTCACCTTCCGGCGTGTGTTCGAGTTTCCAGATCGGCGTGATGCGTTTCAATTCATCGATCGCCCACTGGCAGGCACGGAACGCCTCGGCCCGATGCTCAGCCCCCACGACAATCAGGACGATGTTTTCGCCGATGCTGATTTTGCCATACCGGTGGAGGATCGCGACTTCGATAATATCAAAATCCTTCAACGCCCGCTCGCGGATCTCGCGGAGCGTCTTCTGCGCCATGCCCTCGTAATGTTCGAATGTGATGCTATCCACATCCCGCCCCTTGGACCGATCACGCGCCGTCCCGAGAAAAGTCGAAATGCCGCCGATGCGCTTCGACCGACCCCGCACCCGATTGATCTCCGCATCGACAGAAAAATCTTCCCGTTGCACACGGACCAACTGGGTATCGTCAAGCTGGCCTTCCAGAGATGTTCCTCCGGCAAACGGCGGCAAAAGCGCAATCTCATCGCCGTCTCGAATCTCCGTCTCCTCGTGGGCGATCTCCTGATTCACAGAGACCAGGACTTTCTTCTTATGGATCAACTCCCCGATCACTGGGTACCTGGCATCCAGAAGACCGACCAAGTCCTTCACTTGCTTTCCATGGTTCAACGCAAGCGACAAAGACCCCTGATTCCCAGCCAGCGACTTCGTAATCCCAAAGAGTCTGATCGTGACCATGAGTAAACCTTGTTTGTTACGCGAATATCTACAGGTTAACGCCTTGTAAACATTCCAGATTTTCCACCAGACTTCGCGAGCAAACAGATGTCGCTGAAACTCATCCCGCGATCAACCGCTTTGCACATATCGTAGATCGTGAGCGCCGCCACCGAGGCCGCTGTCATCGCTTCCATCTCCACCCCGGTCGGCCCAGTCGTCTTGGCTGTGGCAGTGATAGTAATAGAACAGCGGCCTTCGCTATCCGGCTGAGGGTTTTCTTTAAATGAGATGTCGACACTGGTGAGGAGAATCGGATGGCACATGGGAATGAGATCCGGGGTCTTCTTGGCTCCCATCACGCCAGCGACCTGCGCGACGGACAAAACATCGCCCTTGGCAATCTTGCCCCGTTGAATTTTTTCAAGGGTTTCTGGCTGGAGAAAGACTGTGGCCTGAGCTGTCGCGGCCCGCTCGGTTGAGTCTTTGGCACTCACATCGACCATCCGCGCTCGTCCCGACTCGTTGAAGTGGGTAAATTCTGCCATTTTTTAGCCCGAACTATTCATGAATACCTGCTACGTCGTCCGATCCTCTCGCCCGGCAGGGCTTTTCTCGTTCGGCCTCCTCGACGGACTGCCGGTACGCCTGCGTCGGCCTTACTTGCGAGAAGCCCCGGCGGGCTTCGGTCTCGAACGCCTCGCGACGGCATCCATGAATAATCCGGGCTAGCTAAATCAGCCGGTTATAAGAAAACGTGAGGTGATTATAGGAGCCGGTGGAAAGGGCAGTCAAGGGAGGGGCAGATGCGGGCAGGACGGGAAGTCCCGTTCGCTCGCAGAGGCCCCACTTCGGAAAGTGGTCCCTCGATGCGCGCGGTTAGGGACCTTCCCATCCCGCCCGCTAAAGGAGTGTGCGGAGGGGAAAATATCAGAGAGGAAATACAGAGGCATGATGGTCTCCTAGGCTCGCGCAACGCGCGGCCTCAGAAGGCCCTCCTTGAACGCACGCAGTTGGGGATTCAACCAAGCCAGCCCCCTTGGCGAGGACTGGCCCTTTGAATCTGTTGCGCTGCCTCCCCTGCTATGTTAGACCCCTCCCTGATTATGGACCGAACCCAAATCAACATAATTTCGATCCTTCTGGGTGGTGCTGGCCTGTTCATAGTGCTTACAGGTTTCAATGTCCCAGAGGTCAACATGACCTTCTTCGACACCAACCCCTTCGCAGTCAAGCGGGACGAAATCGAGAGCACTATGAAATGGGCGTTCACGGGAGTCGCCCTTTGCGGATTTCTTTTGAGGCTGTTCGCTGAGATCTCAGATCGACCCAATCGCTCCCACGATTGGAGGTACTACAGCATCTTCTGTGCTGGTTGTTTTATCGCTGTCGTCATGCTGGCGTGGGGGGTTACCATAGTCGGTAATCTTATCGCACGATCGCACTGGGAACCCAAGGTCATTGAGCTGCAACGTGAAAACTTTGAGCGTGTCAAGCCCTTTGCTGAGCATGATGGAAAGGCGAACGATACGAAGGCACTCGAGCGGCAACTCAGTCTGATAGAGGAACTTCTGGAAGTCGAATCGCACGGAGATCTGCGGCAACGAGTTGAGAGATTGCAGCCGATATTTACCAAGCCGCCCTCACCGTGATGTGGCACCTCGCATCGGGATTCCCCTCATCATCGATCGCACGAACCGACAGAGGGAAGGGAGGCAAAAATAGCAATGTTTGTGGGACGACGACCAGACGGCAGTATTTACGGCACGTGGACGTGTCGCCAGCCAGATGACGCCGATCATCCGAATGTCGAAGAATTGCCAGACGACCATCCAGAAGTGCTGGCCTTCAGAGAACAACATCCTGTCCCCCCATCCTTACTTAAACTACCAAGTAGAGCAGAGATCGAAGCATCACATGGAAAATATGAATCCAATGAGCGAGAGCTTAGAGAATTGGATGTCGTCATAGTGCACCATATGAAACTATGGTCACAGCTCGAAACTGCTTTAAGTGCGCTGTTCTATGAAATCTTGCACATCGAACCGCGGTCTAGCCATATACCGTATGTAATCTATTACAGTCCTGATGGATTTGATGCGCGAGAGAAAATAGTTGATAAAGCGTTCAGGCAGTTCCTTCGTGAAAATCCCAAAAGCAGTGTTATCGAACTTCATTGGGACAGAATTCACGATGAACTTAATAAGGCCAGAGAGATGCGGAACAAAATTGCTCATGGTGCTCCGTTAATTCTCGGCATTAGGGGAAAAACCTATGTGCGGCATTCGCCACCTGCGTTTGACATAAACCGAGTCGGTAACTTAATCCCTACAGGAACAATACCGGGCGTACCCGTTGAAAAAATCTCGCGATCAAACAAAAGCATTATTAAGTTAGTCGAATGCATTGATGCCACCAATAGAGCCATCGCTGCATTTTATCGAGATGGGCCTGATACATTACGACAAACACTTCCTCCACTAGAAGCGAGTCTGACAACTTTAAAAAGCCCGTAGCCTATCAGCTGCACCATATGGGAATGGGAAAAGGTTCCAGGAGCCTTTGATTGGTTCCATTCCGTCATTGGCGCTCGGGCATTTCGAACTTTGGGCCTACAAGTAAGGACGATCACATGAGCGTCATCGAAGTAAAATGATGGTCGGGTCTTGCAATCAAACATTTCGCGGGGGGGGGGCGGGCCTGCCTGCCGGTTCGTCGTTCGTCCCTTCGGTGAGTCTGATCTGAAACGAGATACGCTTCACGCTTCATGAACGACGGTCTTTCTTTCCTGCCATCAGCGCTCTCTTCACCCCTTCCCGCTATACATCGCCCCCCTCCTCACACCTCACAGGCCATCAGCTCCTGCGCTCCTGTAGTCCGCAGAGCCCGCGTTCGCAAGGAGGTTGTGGGAAATTTAATGGAGACCTGCTATAAGGCTTGGCCAAGGTATTGATTTATTAGAGCCTTGCAGAATCTGTGGGCACACGCGAACAGAATGAGCAGAAATTCTCCAGCTGGGAGATTCTCCCTCCTGGGGGAAGGCGATACTGGCTTGATGTGTTGGGCAAGCAGGGCTGGAAGGCTCGGTACGTGAAAGAGGTTGACGCCGACGAGGTAACGGTGCGATTTTATCAGGAGATCTACGACGACAGCGGCAAGCTTGTTGAAATCCATCACAAGTACCCGGTAGACCAGGGGCATCAAAAGGTCACGTCATGAAAGAAGTCATCACTCACCAGATGGTTGCTGATAAACTGGCAGCGTATCTCCAGCATGATCTGTCACTGGCCAACCTTGTCGCCTGGGCTGAGTCCGCCATGATGGAGGGGGAATTCGACCCCCAACATTTCATCGCTATCCGCGATGTCGTGGCACGCCTTGGCGTGGCCGACGTCCGTGCCTTTGGTTTGACCTGGGACGATTGCGAACAATTGCTAAAGCGATTGGGCTATGCGGCTCGCGTCCAGATCATGGCCACATAACTCGCGATCCCATACTATTTCATCACCGCCACATATCCCAAAAACAGGCGAGTGGCGTGCCTGACTGACAGTTCTTCGTTCGTCTCTCGCATCTCGTCGTTCTCGGACAATCGCGTTTGTTGGCTTGCGAAATACGCTTCACGCTTCACGAACGGCGGTCTTTACGAAAGATTGAACAAGTGTTGGAAGTTCAAGTAGACTTGCCTTCCACCAGAGTGTTCATGCGACCGTGCTATGATGCACTACAGCTCGCAGCAGACTGACAAGTTAGACATCTTTTGCTGATTAATCAGATTTGTGCCAGAGAAAGGAGATCATCATGGCTGAAATACCAGGTTTGAAAGCAACGAACGTCGTTCTCGTCCATGGTGGTTTCGTGGACGGCTCGGGTTGGGAAGGTGTCTATAAGATCCTCACGAAGGACGGCTACACGGTCAGCATCGTTCAGAATCCGACGATATCGCTGGCCGACGATGTCGCCGCGACCAAGCGCATTGTTGCTGCGCAGAATGGCCCAGTGGTTCTCGTCGGCCACTCCTACGGCGGAGTGGTGATCACCGAGGCCGGAAACGATCCAAAGGTAACGCGGCTTGTCTATATCACCGCCTTTGCCCCGGATAGGGGCGAATCGGTGTCCACGCTTATCAAAAATCCACCGCCGGGCGCGCCGGTGCCCCCGATACTGCCGCCGCAGGACGGCTATCTATTCCTCGACAAGGCGAAGTTCCCCGCCTCATTCGCGGGTGATGTGGACCATGAAAGGGCCGCGTTCATGGCAAACTCCCAGGTCCCCTGGGGTGTGGACGCGCTCAGCGGCACGATCAGCGAACCTGCTTGGAAGACCAAGCCGAGCTGGTACTTGGTTGCCACCGAAGATAAGATGATTCCACCGGCGGCCCAACGTCCCATGGCCAAGCGCGCGGGTTCGACCGTCGTCGAGGTCGCGGGCAGTCATGCGATCTACGTGTCGCAGCCGAATGCGGTGGCCGCGCTCATCGAAAAGGCCGCCAGTGAAGTGAAAGCGGCGGCGAACTAAGCCTGACGAACGCGGGGGAAAGTGACTTGTCTGGTGACATGATGGCCACAAACCCTCGGTCCGTTGAATGGTTTCCTTACAGCGATGCCAACAAGCGCTTGCAGCAGACTCGGTTGCTCGTTGGGTTAGTGGTCATTTGAATCGGAGCTTGCATGTAATCGCTCGCCGCTCAAGCGCGGCGTTGGGTAGCCGATGTGAGGGCAATTCGCATGAACGCCGATGACCAGATCCGAAGAGCCAGAAAGGAAGAGAGGGAACTGTACTATGAAAGCGAAGAATCTCGGAAAGATGTTTGATGAGAAGAAGGACATTACTTCTCATCTTGCCCTCTCGAACGCCCGCCGTCCGGGGCATGAACAAAGACGCGTGAACGTCGATTTTCCCAGTTGGATCATCGAGTCACTGGATGCTCAAGCGAGCCGCCTTGGAGTGACGAGGCAATCGGTTATCAAGCTTTGGATCGCCGAGCG
>SPAX01000033.1 GCA_005239475.1 Nitrospira sp.
GTCCGTCGTTTGGACATGCGCAGGCACTTCGGTTCCAACCGCAAGGCGCCGCTGCAGCCGGGCAGGGGAATGCCTTTGTCGCACAGGCCGATGATGCCTCGGCCATTCACTACAACCCTGCCGGACTGAGCCAAGTGAAGGGAGTCCAAGTAGTCACCGGAACAACCCTGCTTGGGGGGTCCATCAAGTTCAAGAGCCCGACCGGGATAGACGGTCGAGGGGACTTTGGGGGAAGTATCGCGTTTCCCCCGCCGAGCCATTCCTACGTGAGTGCGAACCTAGGTTCTCTCGGTTGGGACAGTCTGTCGAATGTGACGGTAGGTCTTGGTCTCACCTCGCCGTTCGGTTTGAACGTCCGCTATCCGGTGGATGGCACCTTCAATACCGCGGTCACCTCCGCGGCGCTTCCGCTCATCGATA
Organism: Nitrospira sp.; assembly: GCA_005239475.1. Taxonomy (GTDB): domain Bacteria; phylum Nitrospirota; class Nitrospiria; order Nitrospirales; family Nitrospiraceae; genus Palsa-1315. Next base: position 421 of record SPAX01000033.1, read on the forward strand.
TCAAGCCCACTATCGCTTATAAGTTTAATGATCAGTTGGCCATCGGAGTGAGCGCCGACATCTACACCTTTGCGAGTTTTCTTGGGCAGGGCCATGCCGAGCAGAAACAATTAGGTGCCGGGGTCTTTGGCATTCCAGCTGGGGCTTCCGTCGAATTCAACGGCAAAGGAACAGGGGCGGGCGCAACCGTCAGCCTGCTCTATACACCCCTGAGAAACAGCGAGGGCAAACCGATCGCCTCCATCGGGCTGGTCTATCGGAGTCAGGCTGTGGTGCCGTTGAGTGGATCGTTATTGGTCAACGGGACGAAGGTTGCCGATGCGTCCACCAACCTTGTGCTTCCGCAGATGTATACCGGTGCCATTGCGATCTGGCCGGTTCGTACGAGTGAGCGGGAATGGAAGTTGGAGCTTGATGTGGAATATGTCGGGTGGAAATCAAATCGTGACCTCGACGTCCATCTCTCCTCAGGCGGGGTCATCCCGCAACCACAGCAATGGAAAACCGTGCCGGTTGTGGCCATCGGCACTGAGTACAAATGGCTCAACCCCCTGTGGTTGCCTCATTGGGATGTGGCAGTCCGATCAGGGTACACGCGAACTGAGGATCCCGTTTCTGATACGACGTTCAACCCTGGGATCATTTCTTTATCTTCCAACACGCTGTCCATTGGAGCCGGTTTCTTGTGCAAAGACCAGGGCCAGTTTCTGGGGCTGGTGCCTTGCGGAGGCACATCCGCGCTCTGGACTAAGGCGATTGGACTCGATGTGGCGTTTCAGGAATGGTTCTATGAGCCGAGGACGGTTGCCGGGAACCTTAACCCCACCGTCAATGGGACATACCATGCCTATGTCCATTTGGGGACCGTCAGCGTCAAATTCATGTTTTAAAGAGCGAGAGGCTACCGGCCCGCATTATTCATGACGGTTCGTCGCGAAATCGCATCGAAACCAGGTGAGGGGCAAATGGCACGAGGCGAGAGGATAGACATTCCGTCTGATCACCCCTAGCCTCTGGCCCAGCGCCTCTCGCCAAAACTGCGAGGGATGACTGCGTTCAACTGTGGGACGGAGTAGTTTTCGCGAAGGCTTTCCGCATCTCCGCGACGGTCTTGACATCGAGGCCGGCTGCCGTCAATTCGCGGTCTGTGGCGGCAGCGATGTTCGCCAGGCTGCCATATTGTTTGAGCAGGCGGGTCCGTTTGATTTCGCCGATGCCGTGCACTTGATCGAGTGGTGAGGCCATAAGGGCTTTGCCGCGCAGCTTGCGATGGAAGGTGATCGCAAATCGATGGGCCTCATCACGGATGCGTTGCACGAGATGAGTGGCCGGGGAGTTCGCGCGAAGCACAATGGGGTTCTTTCGACCGGGCAGGAAAATCCGCTCGTCCTTCTCGCCGCGCGCCTTGGCCAATCCAATAATTGCGAGGTCCTGATGGTGGACTTGTTTCAGACCTTCCATGGCTGCGGCGAGTTGGCCTAATCCTCCATCGATGAGGATGAGATCCGGGCGCGCGAGATCCTCGCTGTCTCCATAGCGGCGCGTGACGACTTCCTGCATGCTGGCGAAATCGTTGGCACCGGTCACGGTTTTGATTTTGAACCGGCGGTAGTCCGCTTTCTTCATCTGGCCATCTTCCCATACGACCATGGACGCGACGGACTGGTTGCCCATGGTGTTCGAAATGTCGAATCCTTCGATGCGCCGAGGCACGATAGCCAGTCGTACGAGCCGCTTCAATTCTTCAACAGCTTGCCGGCCGATTTCTTCGTCTCGGAGGTGATTGGCAACGGCGGCGTCGGCGTTCTCTTCCGCCAGGAGGAGCAATTGGTGTTTCACGCCCCGCTCGGGCGCCACGATGCGGACAGCGTTCCCGCGCTTGCCTGAAAGCCACTCTTCGATCACCGTCACGTCATCGAGGACGGTGGGAATGAGCAGCTCTTTGGGCGGTTGACCGTCTTTGTTGTAGAACTGTTCAATGGCGGATCGAACGAGCTCCTCGTCGCCGGCGTCGGCTGAATGGGGCCAAAAGAAGTCTTTGCGTCCGATCAGGAGGCCGCCGCGCACGAAGAGGATCTGGAGATCGACCGCCGAGCCTTGCCGCGCCAGGCCGATCACGTCTTGGTCGATCGTCGTCGTTTGGGTGATGCGTTGTTTTTCGAGCGTGCGTTCGATATTGAAGAGCCGATCGCGCAAGCGTGCCGCCTCCTCGAATTCCTCGCTTGCCGCCGCCATTTCCATTTGGTTGCGCAAGTCGTCCAGCAATTCATGGTCGCGTCCTTCGAGAAACTGGCGGACCTGCGCGACGATGTGGTGGTAATTCTCTTTCGATTGATTGCCGGTGCAGGGCGCCATGCACCGTTTGATTTCGAATTCGATACAGGCTCGCTCCGCCTTGCCGTCGATGTCGATCGTGCAGGTGGCCAAGGGGAAGGCTTTCTTGATAACTCGCAACGTCTCCCGCAAGGCGCTTGCCGGCGTGTAGGGGCCATAGTAAAGAGCGCCGTCTTGTTGCACGCGGCGGACGATGGAGAGGCGCGGGAAGTCCTCTTTGATCGGCAGGCGAAGGTAGGGGTATTGCTTGTCGTCCCGTAACACCACATTGAAGCGGGGCCGATGACGCTTGATCAGATTGCTTTCAAGGATGAGCGCTTCGAGTTCTGAGCGGGTGACGATCGTTTCGAGGTCTGCGATGTGGCTGACCAGGGCGGCGTGTTTCGGGGAGTGGTCGGTCCCTTTCTGAAAGTAGGACCGCACACGGTTGGACAGAACTGCGGCCTTCCCGATGTAGAGCAATTCGCCCTGCTCGTCCCTGAATAGATAGACTCCCGGCTGGTCTGGCAGGTGGTCGAGTTTAGATTGGAGTTCGGGGGAGGTAGCCATCAGCTGTCAGCCTTCAGCGGTCAGCAAGGGAAGAGTGTCTTTACGGTACCATTCTAAGACCCGAGGCAATTCGGGGGCAACTCGGTAGGAGGATTGAGGCTGACAGTTGTCTGCTGATGGCTCCTCAGCGCAGGCCTCGCACAAAGGAGGGACTGAGGCGTCCGCGCGCGATTTCCGCCACCGGACCCTTCATGGTGAGACTGAAGTCCGCGGCGACCTTGATGTTGAGCTGCCCCCCAGGCATCTTCACCGTGACGGGGCTTTTCACCAGCCCGAGCCGGACGGCCGCACTCGCAGCGGCGCAGGAGGAGGACCCGGAGGCCTGCGTTTCGCCGGCCCCGCGTTCCCAGATCAGGATGAAGAGTTCTTTTGGGCCGGTCGGCACGGCGAGTTGAACGTTCGTTCGCTTCGGGAAGAGGGAATGGTTCTCTAATGCCGGTCCCAATTTCAGGAGATCCTCTCGCGACCAGGACTGCCCAGCTGGTTTGAAGACGACACAGTGGGGGTTACCGACGCTGACCCCGGTGAAGGTGAGGGATTGGCCTGCGGCGTCGATGGGCTGTTCGATCAGTTCGCTGGTCGTGAGAGTGCAGGGGAGTGAAGCTGCTTGGAACGTGGCCCGGCCCATTTCGACGGTGACGGTGCTCGCATCCCCATGCCGGTCCACATGTAGCGCAATCGTTACCAGCCCGCCTTTGGTCTCGACGGTGAAGTGCGTCTTTTTCGTCTTGCCGGTTGCGTGGAGATAGCGGGCAAAGATGCGCAAGCCGTTGCCTGATTTTTCCGCCTCGCTTCCGTCAGGGTTGAAGATGCGCAGGCCGAAGTCTGCTTTCTTTGACGGGACCAGTGCAAGGATCCCATCGCTGCCGAGGCCCCAGTTACGATCACAGATGGATTTGATCCTTGAGGGGGTGAGCGAGAACGACAGTTCTTTGGGATCCATCACCACATAGTCATTGCCCAGCCCGTGCCCGCGAAAGAATCCATTCTTCATCCTTGCAACCTCCAGAATTCGTCAATTGCCAAAGGTCAACCGGGCTGAGAGGGTACTGGGTCACTGGTCACTGGTCAATAGTCATTCGAGAAAAGAAAACCGCTGGGAGTTTGTACCGGCTTACTCTTGACCAATGACCGTTGACTGATGACTGATAACTTTGGGTCTCCGCGGGTCACAGTGGGTCTTTTTCTGCACTCCGCGTTAACGGAGGTAGGAAGGCGGCGACGATTTTGAGCTTGAGGTACTCTTCATCCCGGTAACCGTAGGCCCGGCGCTGGAGGACGCGGATCTTGTTGTTGAGCCCCTCCACGAGGCCGAGGCTGACCTTGTTCTTCGGGTGACAGTACGAGGCGATGCCGTCCCAGTGGCGGTCAATCATCGCGGCGAATTTCTCGTAGGGTGTGAGCCGCTGCCACTTGAGGCTCTGTGTCCACCGCGTGAAGAAGGCGCGGGCCCCGCCCTCGGTCTGGTAGCTCCAGAGCTGGCCAAAGGACTCTTTGAGGAGGTAGGCGGTGTGCAGTCGCTTGTTGGCCTTGAGCAGCTTGGCGAGGGACCGGCGGCCGTCGAGGGAGAGGGGCTCACGGTGGGAAAGCAAGGTGTAGCGCTGTCCCTTGATGAAGGCGCGGTCCTTGGCGGCGAGACGGCGGTACTCGCGGCGGCGGACGGCGTCGAGCGCGTCGCCGAGGTGACGCACGATGTGGAACTTGTCGAAGATGACGCGTGCCTGTGGCGCATGGCGCGTGAGCGAGGTGCGAAAGGGCTTCCACATGTCCCTCGCGGCGAGCTGGATGCGCGCCGTCTTTTTTGCGCCCAGCGCGGCGAAGAAGAGATCCATGTCGGCCTCGGTGCGGCCCTTGCCGCCGACCCAGATCGGCCGCCGGCGGTCGAGGTCACTGACGACGATGCGGTAGTTGTGACCCTTCCGGAGGGCGATCTCGTCCACACCGATCGCTCGCGGCGCGGGCAACCTGCTGCTGCCTGTAAATCCTGTCGAGGTCCTTGCCCGTGCTGTTGTGGAGGCGCTCCGCCTGGGCCACGGCCGTGTTGGTCCTCTCGCGGCAGAGCGCGCCCACATGCATCGCGAAGCGTGGGTTCGTCGCCAGCCAGTCGCGGCGCTCTACGAACACGCGACGGCACCGCGGGCAGTGGACCCGAAACCGCTCGAACTGGACATAGATCCGGAACCCGCCAGCCGAGCGGTCGCGGGCACGGCAGGTGCGTGTATCATAGCGACCGCGGCACCGGTGTCCACACTGCGAGCAGCGCGCCGTTTTTTTCGGCGCCGTAACACCAGGACTCTGGCGTAGCGGTCTCCGAAGACGCCGAGGAGCCGGGAGGCGGCCACGAAGCCTGGCAACGAGAAGAGGGCACGGAGTGATGTGGGGTTGTGCATGCAGTGACTCTGCGCCAAAACCTGCACCAGTTTCAAGCGGGAGAGAACGCCAGGAACGCCGCCTCAGACAAGGCGTTCAGCAGGACCGGACCACAGAATGACCCATTCAAAGGTGCAAAGATCCATAACTTTAGGCTAGACAATCTTCACATTGGGCGGGCGTTCGATAAGTTCGACTTCGTACCCGTCCGGGGCGTCGATGAAAATAAAGCGGCTGCCGGAAGAAGTTGTGGTCGGCCCGTCCGTAATTCGAATCAGTTTACCGTTCAGTTGTTCAATGGTGTCGTCAAGGTTCTCAACTTGAAAGGCCAGGTGAACGAGGTCTTCCTGCACGGTCACCGGGCCACTTGACGGGAAGCTGCAGAGTTCGATCAGTTCCTCACTGTTGGGCACCTTGAGAAAAGCCAGATGAGAGCCGCGTGGTGAGACCTTCCGCTCTAATACCTCCAGTCCAAGGACGTTGCTGTAAAAATTGATCGTCTCGTCCATGTCGCTGACCCTCATCCGGGTATGGAGGAACTTTTTGACTCGCATAGGTTTCTTCTAAGGGAAAAGTTAAAAGTAAAAAGGCAAAAGCTGGAGACAAGGAATCGCCACTTTATACTTTTACCTTTCTATTTTTTATTTACCCCTTGCCGGGCCACTCGTCTTGCGCAGAAGAATTTCGGCACTGCCTGGGATTAAAAAGTTCGGCATGGGGCCGATCTCTTGATAGCCCTGCTTTTTGTAAAAGTGCCGGCCCTGGTCGTTGAAGTCCGATACGCAGACGAACAGATTCTTCGCTCTCGCGAAGACCACTGCTTCGACGTGGGCGAGCAACCGTCCCCCTAGCCCCTTGCCTCTCGCCCAGCTTGCTACTCCCAGCAACTCTAAATAGTCGCCGAGCAGGAATTTCTGACGAACGGCCGCGATGCCGGCGATTCTGCCAGCCTGGTCAACGACGTAGCTGTCACGGCTCTGTGGGAGCGGTGTGAAATAGCTCTCCCAGTCACTGGCCTGGTAGCCCAGCCGTTTCCAGGGGTTGGAGTCGGCGAGCAATTCCATAACGGCTGCCCGATCCTCCGTCATCATGGGCCGTACGATCGGATCGGTCATGGGGCTGCCTGGCCATTACAGATTAGGAGATCGCTCATGGTCATGGGGGTGAGGTTCCGCTGGGGCAAGAGCTGTTGATGTAGGTCTTGCACGACTTCGTGCGTATGTCTGCCCTTTCCGTTGGCGTGCATCACGATTACACTGCCCTTCCTGACGAGCCGCTTCAGTTGGTCTTCGATCTGGATCGCCGTGAGCGTAGGGTCGGGATCGCCGGACACGACATTCCAGAGAATAAACTGAAGGCCGAGGGCGCGGACTACGTTGACGGTGTCGTCGTTGAACTCTCCATAGGGAGGGCGAAACAATGTCGCGTCGTGACTGTACTTGGCTTTGAGTAGACGAACTGGCCCGAGAATTTCCTGTTTCTGCTTGTCCGCCGAATAGAGCGGCAGATGGGCGTGGACCTCTCCATGGGTGCCGACTTCAAAGAACGGGATTTGGAGGAGGGCCCGTACTTGCTGATCGTGTTTCGTCATCCATTTCCCGGACATGAAAAAGGTGGCGGGGATCTTCTGCTCAATCAAATAGTCGATCAGTGCCTGGTCGTAGCCTGCTCCTTTCTGTACCGGACAGAGGTCGAACGTCAGCGCCACTCCGGGGCAGGAGAGCGGACCTGACTTGATCACTTGGGCTTGCGTGAAGGGAGGCCTTGCTGCGACAAGCAGCATCGTGAGGGCAAGGCATAGTATCCATGGCGAGAAGCGCGGCCGCATGGTGACTAGTATACCCGATCCATCAGGCTTCTGAAAAACTATCGCGGCATGACAGAGTCTCGCTGTTCTATGACTCTTGGGCAAGGAAACAATAGTCCGCAGGATGCTAAAATGGCCAGACTTCTTTCCCACCCAACCCCAGCGGCTACTTCACCCGCCCGCCCCGAGTTTGCCAAGGCAGCCTCTTCGCCCAGGGACGCGCCTTGTCCCAAGCAAGGCCGCAGCGAGTGACTAACAATGATCCTTCCCTGCTTGCTCGTGTACGTTGTCCTTTGATGACCCGGATGAGTCCCCCACTGCGCGCGTCCAACGAGGATCTTCTGAGACCGCGCGTTGCGCGAGCACAGGGGACTCACCGGGTCATCCCTTCCCCTGCTGGGGGACTTTTTCAGCATCCTGTCCGGGAGTCAAGCCGAGTTGACGCTCGAATTCCCACACTGTTACGGTGGACACATGGCTTTGCCCAATTGGAGAGTCGGCCGCGTGCTCGGCATCCCGATTCACGTGCATGCCTCCTGGTTTGCGGTGTTCTTCTTTGTGACCTGGTCATTGGCGACGGGTTATTTGCCCGAGACGTTGCCTGGTCTGTCGGCTCCACGCTATTGGGGGATGGGTGGCTTTGCCGCCCTCTTGCTGTTCCTCTCCGTCCTGCTCCACGAATTGGGGCATTCCTATGTGGCGCTGCGCTATAAAATCCCTATTAAGCAGATTACCTTGTTCATTTTCGGGGGGATGGCGCACATGGGTAAGGAACCGCCTAGTCCGCGAGCCGAGTTTTTGATCGCGATGGCAGGACCGCTCGTAAGTTTGATTCTCGGGGCTGGTTGTCTCGGCGGGGCCATGGCAGTGGACTCATTCTTTGCGCGATCCGGGGTGGAGGGACTCGTCGTCCTCGGGAGCTTGCTCGGCATGGTAAATGTACAGCTCGGATTATTTAATCTGATTCCGGGGTTCCCGTTAGATGGCGGACGTGTCTTACGAGCCGGGCTGTGGGCCTGGAACAAAGATTTCAATCGAGCGACCAGCCAGGCCGCGCTCGTGGGAATAGGATTCGGTGTGGCGCTTGGTTTGATCGGCGCGGGCTTGATGGTGGGGGCCTGGTCCGGTGCTCTGGAACATTCCATCGCGACGAACGGGGGCTGGCTCATCTTTATTGGCGCATTCCTCTTTTCGGCGGCCCTGGCAAGCAGACGGCAGGCTGCCCTGCAAACTTCGTTCGCGGCGGTGACGGTTCGCCAGGTCATGGTCCACCGCGTCGTGACCCTTCTACCGGATATGAGCGTGCAGGACGCGGTTAATCAATACTTTGTCGCGCATGGATTTGGGGGATTCCCAGTATGCGAGGGGGGCCAGGTTCTCGGGGTGGTCACAGTGCAAGACGTGCAAGCGCTTCCCACAGCGCTCTGGCCGTGGCGTCGCGTTCGCGAGATCATGCGCCCGGCGTCGCCGGTTTTCTGTATCCCTCCGGACTGGTCCGTCATGCAGGCCTTGGACCGCATGGGCCAGGGCGGGTGGGATCGTCTCGTGGTGATGGAGAATGAAGAGATCGTAGGGCTCATCACCCGATCGGCCATTGCTCACTTTCTCCAGCTTCGCGGATCGGAATCGTTAGGCGTTAGGGGTAAGGCGTCAGGCGCGTGAGGCGTCAGAGGTAAGGGGCCGTTCTCTCTGTGCCCCTTACGCCTAACGCCTCACCCTTCACGTCTTAAAATTAGTCGTTTGCGCGGGCGATGGAAATGTTCTGCGCGATAGAGATACGCACGAGGTGGACCACCAACAGGAATCCATAGACGACGCAGAAGAATTTGAATGTGGCGCGGTAAAAGTCTGTCAAGAGAATGGGAAGACAGAGAGCAAAGAGCAGACTGGCGATCAGTGTCATGAAGGTCAACCGCTTGCAGAATTCATGGGAGGCTTCCCGTCCGTTCTGTTTCAGCGCGCGGGCATAGTGCTCGGCTCGTTGAAGTCTGGCTGCCTGCAGGGCTGCCTCGCCTGTGCCCCAATAGTGCAAGTACAAATAGCCACCCAGAATCAACAACCAAGGCAGTGCCCACAAAGGCCAGTAGGTCGCTCCTCCGTATGTTTCGCTGCTGAGTAAAGCGGCGAAGGAGGGGGCAAAGAGCAATCCCAATACCAGCGGCAGGATGCGCTCATCGTTCGGATGTTCGCCCTCCGGTCCGCCATGAATCAGCTCCCGTTCAAATAGGGGGTAGCCGTACTTGAGAACCACGAGGGCGATGGCCGCGCTCATGGTTTTGTCAGGAATATAGCGGATCCAGTTCTGGAACCAATTCACAATCCACCAACTCAGACTTTCACCCCAGGTGAACCCGAAGAGGGATTCGATGTAGAGATGCGCAGTCTGTTCCCATTGGAGTACGCGCAGGCTCATTGATTCAGCGACGTCAGGGTTCAAGGCAAAGGTCGTTGGCTCATGCAGCGCAGCCTGGACAAATGTCCCCGGCAGGCTCATGACGATCGCGCCGCCGACCCCGAAGATATAGAGGAACCAGGCATGGGACAGGGCGGAACTGCGTCCTGTGCGGAGATACTTTTGAAAACCTGGTTGTCTGGCCATCCAACCCCAATAACAGGCGCCGGTCATACTCACCAGCGACCAGGGGAAAATCACCACATCCGCTCCGGTTTCCGGGTACAGCAACCAGTTCACGACGGAATTCGAGAGGAGGGCGGCGATGGCTCCCCACCAGGGACCCAAGAGGAAGGAGACCAGCGCTGTTCCCGTCATGTCGAGGAACAGGATGCTCTCCAGATGGCGGCTCAATGTGAGCCCAACGTAGTTGAGAAGCAGGCCTGCTGCGACGATTACACTGGTTTCGTATAAGAGGAGATAGGAAACACCACGGAAAGGCTTCGACGAAAAGAAATCGATCGTGGAAGACGAGTCAGAGGCCGGACGTTCGGTCGGGGTAGGCGATTTTCGATCCTTCTTCCCTGTCAGCCGGTTCCGGAAATCCAGCAGCTTCTCCATGATGCTCAACATGGCCGCGATGAAGCCCACCACGGTGCCGCCGAGCATGAGCATGTCTTTGCCGAAGTCTTCTGGCATGAGCTGGTTCCCTTATAGTACCGGTTGCCATTCTAGCCACGAAGGGACTTCCCTGCCAGCAAAAGTCCAGAAGCCGACAGGGCGATTTGGTCTGTCTGGTTCATCTCGTTGATCTGGTTTGTTTTGTTTATCTGGTTGATTTGACGGAGCGTCTCTCGTGGCTGCGGCGGACAGCACCTGCGCCTGTTGTTGGAGGAGGTGGGCGACCTCGGCGCCGATCAGCAAGAGGGCCGCTGAGTAGTAGACCCATAAGAGCAGTAGAATGACTTCCAAGAGGGATCCATAGAGGTGGGCGTACACGGTCGCATAGGTGCTATAGGTCACGAATAGGAGTTTGGCTGCGACCCAGAGAAGACTGAATGTCAGCGCCCCGATCATTGCCTCACGCCACTGCGGCCGTCGCCGTGGAACGAGCCGATATAATCCCGTGACCGTGAGAAATGCCAGCGCGAAGGGAAGTGTATAGGAGAGAAATAGATCGTGGGCTGCGAGGGCCAGGAGATCGAGCCCCCAGAGTCTTGGCGCATATCCCGTTAAGAAATTGACGATCTGGGTCGCGCCGTAGGAGAGCAGCAGCACGAGTTCGGTCACAGCGAGCGATGCGACGGCGATGCCGGTTGAGATGAGAGGATGGCGGCGCCAGGTACTCTCGAATACGACGTTCAACGCATAGTCAAGTTCATAGAACACCAACGTGCCGAACCAGGCGAACGTCAGAAACACGGCCCAGCGGACAGTTTCTAAGGCGCTTACCCGATGCAATTCATTTACGATATGTTCTCCCAGCGAGGGGAGAAAACCCTTGAGAAAACTGAGGAGGGCCTGTTCCCCGATGACGTCTTGACTCACCACGAAACTCAGGCCGTAGAGCAAGAGGAAGACGAGCGGGAAGAGCGAGAGCAAGGAGAAAAATGCAAGAGAGGCCGCCAGACTGGCACACCCATGGCGCAGAAATGATCGTACGAGGTCTCGGAGAAAACGAAAGGGCTGCATAATGTGCGATGGGTGAAGGGCTTATCAGCAACGTAGCACGAGTCGCCCTCTCGTGCACCTGTTCAGGAAGGTTGTCCGGCGAGAGGATTATTTGAGCGTCAGGACAGATTGGAGCGCGAAGCTGACGAGAGGGTCGGGATAGAGGCCGAACAGAATCACGCCGGCGACGGCACAGGCCAACACGAAGGATAAGGCCGGCGAGGTCACGAGGTGCGGCAGCGCGACGGAAGAGGGCGTCGGATCGCGCATATACATCACCATCACCACCCGCATGTAGTAGTAGGCCGATACGGCGGCAAAGATCAGGGCGATGGCGGCGAGCCAGGTCAATCCCGCTTCGACTGCCGCCATGAACACATAGAATTTTCCGATGAATCCCGCGGTCGGCGGAATGCCTGCGAGTGAACCCATGAAGATCAGCATGAGAAAAGCCGCGAGTGGCTGGCGCTTTGCGAGCCCCGTGAAATCCTCGATCTCTTCTCCCTCGACCCCTCCTTTCCTGAGCATGCCAATGACGGCGAAGGCGCCGAGTGTCATGAATGAATAGAGGGCAAGATAAATCATGACGCTCGCAAGGCCTGGCGTGCCACCGGACGCGCCCACCCCACGGCCGGCCGCCACAAAGCCGATCAATGCGTAGCCGGCGTGTGCGATGCTGGAGTAGGCCAGCATTCGTTTGATGTTGGTCTGCACGATGGCGACGACATTGCCGAGCACCAAAGTGATAACGGAGATGAACAGAAACAGAAGGGACCAATCTGCCTTAAGCCCGCCGAGCCCTTCGACGAAGACACGTATGAATGCGGCAAAGCTGGCGGCTTTTGCAGCCACCGCCATGAAGGCCGTGACGGAGGTTGGGGCGCCCTGATAGACGTCGGGCGTCCACATATGGAACGGCACCGCAGCGAGCTTAAAACCGAAGCCGACTGCAATCAGAATCGTGGCGATCAGCACGAGAGAATCATCCGCACCGCGAGTTCCGATGGCGTCCGCGATCGATACTAGCTTGGTGCTGCCGGCCAGGCCGTAGAGCAACGAGATGCCGTACAACAGAATCCCCGAGGAGAAGGCACCCAGGACGAGGTATTTGGCTGAGGCCTCCAACGAATGAGGTTTCGACCGGTTGAGCCCGGTCATGACATAGAGCGAGAGAGTCATGAGCTCGGTGCCGAGATATATTGTGAGCAAGTCGGCGCCAGAGACCATGACCATCATGCCGGAGAGGGAGAGGAGAATGAACCCATAGTATTCGCCGAGGTGTATGCGCTCCGCTTTTAGATAGGGCAGGGACATAAAAATGGTCAGGCCGGCCACGCCATAGAGGAGGATTTTCCAGAATCTGGCATAGGCATCGACCACCACCAGGTCGCTAAACGCAGATACGCGGACATTCAGTGTGCTGATCTGCCAGCCAGTGATTCCAAGACAAAGGGCAAGCGCGCCCACACTCAGCCAGGCCAGGAGATCTCGTCGGGAGGCGGGGGTGATGGGGTCCAATGCGATGACGAGACAGGCTGTGACGACGATAATGAGTTCAGGAAGCAGGGCCAAGAGGTCAGCTCCGTACAGACTCATCGCGATGTGCCTTGAATTATCAGTGGCTCTCCGCTATCCACCAGCAGTGGCGCTTTCCCTCCGGCAGAGGGATGAGTGGTCGGCGCGAGCTTTGCCCGGGACATGGAGGCAAGCGTGTTGGTCACGCTCTCGTGCATCCGACTCACGAGCGGATTGGGGTAGAGCCCGATCCAAAACACTAACAGCGCCAGCGGCACCAGCGTGGCGAACTCCCGTTGGGTGAGGTCCCTGAGCTTCGGGAGGTAATGCGGGGATGGGATCCCGAAGACCACTCGCTGGATCATCCATAGGAGATACGCAGCGGCGAGAATGATACCTAGCGACGCAAAAGCGGTCGCGACTTTGCTCCAGAGAAACGTGCCGACGAGCACGAGGAATTCTCCGACAAAACTATTGGTGCCGGGAAGGCCGAGCGAGGACAAGGCGAAAATCACCAACAGGACGGCATACTTCGGCATCGGTGCGGCCAATCCGGCATTGTCGGCGATCAACCGGCTGTGGGTGCGCTCATAGATCATGCCGACGCAGAGGAACAGACCGCCGGTCGTAATTCCATGATTGACCATTTGGAGGACGGCTCCTTCGATGCCCTGTTGGTTCAAGACAAACAGGCCGAGGGTGACGAATCCCATGTGGCTTACGCTCGAATAGGCGATCAGTTTCTTGAGATCGACCTGGGCCAGCGCCATATAGGCGCCATAGATGATCGCGACGATGGAGAGGGCGACCATCATGGGGGTGAAGGCATGACTGGCATCCGGCAGCATCGGTAAACTGAATCGCAGGAATCCATAGGCACCCATTTTCAGGAGGATGCTGGCGAGGATGACGCTGCCGGCGGTTGGGGCCTCAACGTGGGCGTCCGGAAGCCAGGTGTGAAACGGAAACATGGGGACTTTCACCGCAAAAGCGGCGAAGAACGCCAGGAAGAGCCACATTTGCAGCGAAGCTGGGTAGGTGCCCTGGCTTAAGGCGAGGATGTCGAACGTGTGCCCTCCATAAAAGTACAGGACGAGGATGGCCACGAGTAGGAGCACGCTCCCTGCGAGGGTATATAAAAAGAACTTGATGGCCGCATAGAGCCGGTTCGGTCCTCCCCACACACCGATGAGGAGGTACATCGGAATCAGCATCGCCTCCCAAAACACATAGAACAGCACGAAGTCCAACGCGATGAACACCCCCACCATGGCCGTTTCCATGACTAACAGCATGGCCATAAAGCCCCGGACTCTTGTGGTGATCGCATTCCAGGATGCCAAGACACAGAGGGGCATGATCCCGGCGGTCATCAAGACCAGCGGGAGACTGATCCCGTCGAGACCCAGGCTGTAATAAATGGGAGGGGCCGTGATCCAGGCGACGTGTTCGGTAAACTGCATCTGACTGGCCTGTGGGTCAAAAAGCCACCAGAGCGGGAGGGTAACGAACAGGTCGGCCAGGGTCGCGGCCAGCGCAATCCATCGAGCGGTCGATTCCGTTACGAAATACATCGCGATGGCTCCCGCAAGGGGCAGAATGAGGAGGAGAGAGAGCCAGGGAAATGAACTGGTCATTGGTCTATAGTCAATTGGCAATTGGCATTGGCAAGAGAACAGCTGTTCGTTGTTCCCATTGACCAGTGACCGTTAACCATTGACGCTCCTTATAAGAAAAAGTACATCGTAAAAAGGGCCACAGCCCCGAGCGCCATGCCGAGCGCATAATGTTGCGCCTGCCCGCTTTGCATGAGCCGCAAGAACCAGCCTCCCCAGGCGATTGCGCGGGCCACGCCGTTCACCGCGCCATCGATCACGTTCACATCCACGCGCTTCCACAGTTCGGTTGCGGCAAAAAATGTGGGGCGGACGATCGTTCGATCGTAGGCCTCGTCGACATACCATTTATTCAGTGAGGCCTGATACAACGACTGCCACCGCCGAGCGAATCGATCCGGCAGCGCCGGGTTGAGTACATAGACATAATAGGCGCCGGCGATCCCGAGTAATCCCATGCCCGTGGCCACCACCATGATGCCAATGGCGGCTCCTCCCTCGTGATCAGCGCCGCCCGCGCTTGTCTCGAACATTGGTTCAAGAAACTCCGGAATGCCCAGATAGCCTGTGAGGATGCTGAGCACTGCCAGGATTATCAGCGGCAGGGTCATGGTTTTCGACGGTTCGTGTACGTGGCCTGCATGATGAGAATCGACATGCGAGGGGCCCCAAAACGTGACGAAGACCAGCCGGAAGCTGTAGAACGCCGTCATCAACGCCGTCACGAGTCCCAGGACCGTCAAGCATTGACCGAGCGGGCCGGCCGACCAAGCCGAGACGAGCAGGTTGTCCTTGCTAAAGAATCCTGACGTCAGGGGGAATCCTGCGAGCGCGAGCGAGCCCACCACGAACGTCCAATAGGTGACCGGCAATTTGTCTTTTAATCCGCCCATGCGCCGCATATCCTGCTCGTGATGCAGGGCGATGATGACGGACCCGCAACCGAGAAACAGGAGGGCTTTGAACGCGCCGTGGGTCAGGAGATGGTACATGCCGGCGGCATAGGCGCCGAGACCACAGGCCATGATCATGTAGCCAAGCTGGCTGACTGTCGAGTAGGCCACGACACGCTTGATATCGGTCTGGGTCAAGGCGATGGTCGCCCCAACGACCATTGTCACTCCGCCGGTGATCGCCACGACCGTCATGGCGGCGGGAGACAGGTTATACAGCGGAGCCAATCGCGCGATCATGAACACGCCCGCGGTGACCATCGTCGCAGCATGAATGAGCGCCGAGATGGGAGTGGGGCCTTCCATCGCATCCGGCAGCCAGACGTGGAGTGGCACTTGGGCTGACTTGCCGATTGCGCCGGTGAATAATAAGAGGCAGATGAGTGTGAGCACGGAGACGTCCCAGGTTCCTCCAAACGGACCGAGGACATTCATGACGTCGCCTGCGGATTCGTGCGCTCGGGCAAAGATCTCGAAATAGTCGAGTGATCCAAAGCTGTACCAGACCAACAGGAGGCCGAGCATGAAGCCGAAGTCGCCGACGCGGTTGACGATGAAGGCCTTCGTGGCGGCGGAGCAGGCAGCCGGACGCTCGTACCAGTGGCCGATGAGCAAATAGGAACAGAGACCGACTGCTTCCCAGAAAATGAAGAGTTGAAGCAGGTTGTCCGCCATCACCAACATCAGCATCGAGAAGGTGAAGAGGGCGATATAGCTGAAGAAGCGGGCATAGCCAGGCTCTCCGTGCATGTACCCGATGGTATAGATGTGGACGAGTGAACTCACGGTCGTGACGAGAAGCAGCATGACGGCGGTGAGCCGGTCGACGGAGAAGCCGATGTGAATATCGAGTATGCCTGAGGTCAGCCAGGTATAGAGAGGGAAGCTCGTCTGATGGCCGGCGGCCACGTCGAAGAAGACCAAGAGCGAGAGCAGTAATGACACGACGACCGCTGGGACGGCGACAAGATGGGCCTTGTCCTTGATCCAATGTCCGAAGATTCCGAGAATCAGGAAGGCGGCGAAGGGAAGCAGTGGAATCAGTGCGTACGTCATAAAGAGCTAATAGCTTCTGGCGCATGGCCTATAGCAAAGAGCTGCTGGCGGACGTGAGGCGGGTTGTAGCTTGGCGTCGACCCGCTCCGCAGCGCTCGGGCTTTTTCTCTTGCTAGTAGCCATACGCTATATGCCATCAGCTCTGCGATCCGTTCTACCATTTCAGCAACTGAAATTCGTCGATGTTGATCGTGGACTTGGCCCGATACAAGGCAATGATGATGGCCAACCCGACCGCAACTTCTGCCGCGGCGACCGTGAGGGCAAAGAAGACGAAGACTTGCCCCGCGACATGGTGGAAGTACTGCGAAAAGGCGACGAAGTTGATATTCGTCGCATTTAACATCAATTCGACCGATAGCAAGATGATGATGATGTTCCGACGCAGGAGGACTCCGATGACTCCGGTCAGAAATACGATGCCGCTTAGCAGGAGATAGTAGGACAACGGAATCATCGGTGCCTCGTGAAACGTGAAATACGGGAACTCAAATACAGAAGCCGATCCGAGACGTTTAACGAATAACGCTTCACGCTTCACGCTCGCCGATGTCTTTTTTTGCGAGGATGATCGCGCCGATCATCGCCACGAGGAGAATCAAGGACGCCACCTCGAAGGGAAACAGATAGGTGGAAAAGAGCACGTCACCGATGGCTTCGGTATTGCCGGTTTCTCCGACGATGGTTTCTGTGCCGGTTGCCACGACCGGGGCCGTCCATCCTTTCATTGCCGCGAGGATGACGGTCTCGATGACCAGCGTCACCCCCACCGCGGCAGCCATGGGCCACTGCCGATGGTAACGGATATCCTGTCGCAGGTTCAGCAACATCACGACGAAGAGGTACAGGACCAAGATGGCGCCGGCGTAGACAATGATTTGAACGGCTGCGAGGAATTCCGCGTGGAGCGTGACGTAGAGCCCCGCGACGTGAAAAAGCGTGATCAGCAGCGCCAGCGCACTGTAGATGGGATTGCGTACCGCCACGACGACCACCGCTGCGGCGGCGATNNCNANNNCAAANNNNAAANAGAANANNNNTNCCNNNNCNCATNNCNCNNTNCCNCTNNGCNGNNTANCNGNGANANTNNGNNNGNCNNNCNGNCCNNNNGNNCGTNNNGCGCGNNACNNGCGAGANANGNGNGNNANNCGNNNTNCGAAGTTNGTGGATCAAAGTTCCGAAAACCTCNAACTTCTGACCTCGAACCTTCGCCCCTTCCNCCTATCTCGCTGTTCCCGCTACCCCCTCGCCGTCCCGCCAGCCTCGTGGGCCGTCCTGCCCGGCGACCTCGAACAGCGAGGAAGGCCAAGCGCAGGCAATTCAGCCAGGTTTTTGCGGCAGGTGCTTGAACGCGACGTTGAAGAACGCCACATTCCGGTGTTGAAGCTCCAACTGCTTCTCGCGAACCGGGAACGACCGGTCGCCGATGGCGAGCAATTGTTCCTTGTTCAGGTNCAGTTGTCGCTTGTCGTACACCGACCACTCGTATTCGCGCGTCATGCCGAGGGCATCCACCGGACAGGCATCGACGCACATCCCGCAGAACAGACAGCGGGTCATGTCCATGTAATATTCTTTCGAGTAGCGCTTGGTCGGCTCGCCAGGCACTTCCGCGCTGACCACGCGAATCACCCGCGACGGGCAGGCGGCCTCGCACAGATCGCAGCCGACACATTTTTCCGTCCCATCGTCGTACCGCAACAAGGCCAGCATCCCGCGATAGTTGTCCGGCAGCGTCCGCTTTTCGTGCGGGTATTGCAGGGTGATTGGCCGGTAACGGATCAAATGCGAGATCGTCGCTTTCATCCCGACGAGGATTTCGTAGAAGGTGATGGTCTTGACCCACGTCTTGAAAGTCATGATGATCTAGTCTGTGTTGGCTGCCTGGTTTATGTGGTTGTGCTGGTTTGTCTAGTTGGGTTCGATGTCTGCGCCCTCTGGCCAGAGAAACGAAGCAACCAGACAACCCGTTTCAGCCCCTCGGAAAGAAATACACGGTAATGGCCGTGATGATGATGTTGGCCAGCGCGATCGGCAACATGACCTTCCAGCCGAACCGCATCAATTGATCGTAGCGCAGTCGGGGCAACGTGGCGCGTATCCAGACGAACATGAAGAGGAAAAAATAGACTTTAGCCGCAAACCAGGCGATGTGTTCTATCCAGGCCAGTTGTTCAAGGCCGACATACTCGAAGATCGTGCCAGGATAGGGGGCGTTCCAGCCACCCAAAAACAACGAGGCGGCGACGCAGGACACGAGGGTCATGCTGGCGTATTCCGCGCTGACAAAGAAGGCGAACCGCATGCCGCTATATTCCGTAAAGAATCCAGCCACGAGTTCGCTTTCTGCCTCCGGCAGATCGAACGGGATACGATTGGTCTCGGCCACGGCAGAAATGATGAAGACGACAAAGGCGAAGATTTGGGTATGGATAGGAAAGAATCCGTCGGGGCGTGCTCCCCAGATGAACCAGTGCCAGAAGCCGCCTGCCTGGGCTTCTGTGATGTCCACGAGGCTCAGAGACCCTGCCAACAGCAGCACGCCGACGATGGCCAGCCCGACGTTCAACTCGTAGCTGATGACCTGGGCCGCGGCGCGCAAGCCTCCCAGCAGTGAGTACTTGCTGTTGGATGACCAGCCTCCCAGGATAATGCCGAAGGCGCCGATCGAGGCAACCGCCAGGATGTACAAGATTCCGATATTGATGTCGGCGACGACGAACGGTTTGACCGTGATCCCAAAGATGTCCATGGTCATGTTCGGGCCAAAGGGGATGACGGCGAATCCGATCATAGCGACGATCACAGTCAGGATCGGCGCCAGGGCGAACATGGCCTTGTTCGCGCCGGCCGGCGTGATGTCCTCTTTGAAGAACAATTTGATGCCGTCGGCGACCGGTTGGAGGACTCCATAAGGTCCGACTTCCATCGGGCCCATGCGATCCTGCATCCAGCCGAGCACCTTCCGCTCGAAATAGGTCATGGTCGCGACCGTTATTATCACGATGCCCAATTCCGCCAGTATCTGGGCGATCGAAACCGCAAGTCGCAAGCTTAGTTCAGTCACGACAGCACTCCCGGATGACAAGTGAAAAAACTATTGGTTCTTGTCCGCTCATGTCGTTTTCATCACCGATACGGACGCCGTCCGACAGGATGGGACTTTCGTGTCCGGATCGATGACACAGTCAAAGAGTCGTAGGGCATCCTGCGCGAAGTGATCGGGTAGCCAGGCCAATCCCTCGGGCACGCGATCGAACACTTTCACTGTGGTCGTGAATTCGCCTCGGTTGTTCGAGAGGCAAACTCGATCCCCCGTGCCGAGGGCGAATCGGGCGGCATCCAGGGGATTCATCTGCAAGAACCCGCTCGGCTCGATCTGCAGAAGTCCCTTCGAATGAGTCGACAGCTTGCCTGAATGGAACAGGCTCTGAACCAGCCCGAGCTGGACCGTTCCCTCCGGACGCACGGCTCGCGCGGGCAGAGTATACCGAGTCGCAAGGTCCTGGCGATATCCCTCGTTCACGTATCGGTCGACGGCGGTAGGATCCACTGCGGGAGGGATCGGCGATGGGCCGAGTGATCTGTAACCGGGAATCACCGCTCGGATCTCTTTGAGGATTTCCTTGGCCTCGCCGTATTCCAACGGTGCGCCGAGGAAGACCGAGAGGGCCGACAGGATTTCCCAGTCTGGGCGGCTGTCCCCCACCGGATCGATCGCGGGTCGAACGGCCTGGACATGGCCCTCGGTATTGGTGAAGGTCCCGGCTTTTTCCATGGCGGAGGCGGCCGGGAGCACCACATGGGCGAGCGCAGCCGTTTCCGTGAGAAACAGTTCCTGGCAGACAAGGAGATCGAGTTTGCCCAGGGCCTCTTTGACTCCGGTCTGGGGTGGAAGGCTCCCGACAGGATTTTCTCCGATGATGAAGAGGCTCTTGATGGTCCCGGCTTGCGCACGGTCGATCATCTCGATGAGTGTGGCACCTGCTGCCAGAGGGAGTTCCTCTTTCCAGGCACGAGTCATTTGGGCGCGCGCGTCCTGATCGGTGAGGTCGAGCGCGCCCGGCAGCAGTTCCGCGACCGCTCCCATTTCAACCGCCCCTTGATCGTTATTCTCTTCCGCCAAGGGAGCAAAGCCGCAGCCTTGTGCGGTCAACTTTCCGGACAAGAGAAGTAGATCGAGGAGATTGAGACAGATGCCATAGCCGCCATGGCTGCGTAACAGGGTCTGGCCGGCGAGCACCACGACACGGCGTCCTCCAGCCACGGAGGCGGCCATGTGCGCGAACGATTCGCGCGACACCCCTGTGCTCAGGGCCAGATCGTCCCAGGATAGTTGCTGGACCGCTTGAGAGACGGCCGAGACGTAGTCCACCGCCCGTTGCCGGAGCATACTGTCGATATGGTTTTCCTCAACCACCGCCTTCAGCAGGCCCAGGACGGCTGCGCCGAACTGAGACGGTGCCACACAGAGATGTTGCTGCGACAGGTTGGAAATGTTGCTGATCGTGCCGATCGCGGGCTGGATCGCCTCGATCGTCAACAATGTCGCTTCGTGTTTCTTGACGGCTTCTTTTACTTTAAGGCCGGTAATCGGATTGGCTTCGGTGATGTTGGTGCCGACCAGGAGGAGCACGTCCGCTTGCACAATGTCTTCAAACGTCACGGTCCAGCGATGCGTGCCTTGCACTCGTCGCTTGGCCTGCACCCCGTTGACATGGCCGTACCGCGCACTGCTATCGAGGTTATTGGTCCCGATCGTGAGGCGCATGAACTTCTGGAATAGATAGAGCTCTTCGTTGGTACAGCGACCGGAAATCAGTCCGCCGAAGGCGTGCGGGCCATGCGCTAGCTTGAGCCGGTTGGTCTGTTCGGCCACAAACTTCAACGCCTCTTCCCATGTGGCTTCGACCAGGGCGCCGTTCCGTCTGATCAACGGATGGGTCACTCGGCTGGGATGGCTCGTCGCGTGAAATCCAAAAAACCCGCGCGCGCACAGGTCGCCGTTGTTTCGACCGGCACCCTGGGCGCTGTTCACCTCGATCAACTCCTGGTCTTTGGTTTGGACCGTGATCTGGCAGCCGTCGCCGCAAAAGGTGCAGACCGTGTCCGCGCGTTTGAGCATCCAGGGGCGGTATTCGTACATTGAGAGCCGGCTGACGATGGCACCGACCGGGCAAATCTGTACGCAGCCGCCGCAGAATTCGCAATCCAAGGGATGGGCGCCGAAATGCTTGATCTCGGTCATCGTGCCTCGGCCGACCGGGGCGAGGGCCTTGACGTCCATGACCTCGTCGCAGTAGCGGACACAACGCAAACATTGCACACAACGGTTCATCTGCGTTTCGATAAGGGGGCTGAAATATTCCTTCTTGAATATCCGTTTGGTCTCGACAAATCGACTGGCGGTCGCGGTGTATTCATGGGAGAAATCTTGGAGGTCGCACTTCCCGCCCTGATCGCAGACCGGGCAATCCAACGGATGATTAGCCAGAATGAATTCGAGCACCGACTTGTGGGCGTCGTGAACGACCGTCGTGGCCGTCCGAACAGCCATGCCCTCGGTCGCGACGGTGCTGCAAGAGGTCTGGAGTTTCGGCATCTTTTCGACTTCGACCAGGCACATGCGACAGTTCGCATCCGGCTTGAGTTTCGGATGGTAGCAGAAGTGCGGGACCATCACGCCGATCCGGCGAGCGGCTTCGATCACCAGTGTGCCTTTCGGCACCGAGATGGGAATGCCGTCGATGGTCAGTCGAACTGTTTCTGTTGTGGCATTAGCCATGGTGCGTCATCAAGTCCGAAAGTCCTCAAGTCGAAACGTGCTATGCCATAGACTTTGTGACGTGACGACTTTACGACGTTCGACCGTCATCAATGTCTCACCCCTGTCGGCTCCAGCTTGATCAGATTCGCTGCCTCTGCTTCGTGAATCAGCGTGACGTACTCAGACCGCCAATGTTTGAGCGTGCTCATAATCGGCGCCACTTCCGCATCGCCGAAGGCGCAGACCGTCCGGCCCTCGATGTTCTTGCATAGATCGACTAAGGTTTCAAGGTCCTCCATCTGCCCTCGCTTCGCGACGATTCGGCGCATGGTTTGTACCAGCCAGGAGCTTCCCTCGCGGCAGGGGGTGCACTTGCCGCAGGACTCATGATAGAAAAACTCCATGAGGCGGAGCGCGGCCCACACCATGTCCGTGCCCTCTTCCATCACGGTCACCCCGCCGGAGCCGAGCATGGAGCCGGCGGCGGCGACGGACTCAAAATCGAGTTTGACGTCGAGATGGTCCGGCGTGAGGAATGGCGCTGACGCCCCACCCGGGATGAAGGCCTTGAGCGGTTTGTCGGAGCGCATACCTCCGGCTTGCTCGTAGATCAATTCGCGGAACGTGATCCCCATCGGCATTTCATAGTTCCCCGGCCGTTTCACATGGCCGCTGACGCAGAAAACTCTGGTGCCGGTGCTCTTCGGCGGGGAGCCAATCGACGTGAACCATTCGGGGCCCCGGCTGATGATGTGAGGAAGGTTAGCGAGAGTCTCGACGTTGTTCACCACGGTCGGTTTATTGTAGAGACCGTGTGTCGCCGGGAAGGGCGGCTTGACCCGCGGTAAGCCGCGCTTGCCTTCGAGCGATTCCAGCAAGGCTGTTTCTTCTCCGCAGATATAGGCGCCGGCACCTCGGTGCACCCACACATTGGCGGTGATCCCTGACCCCAGGACGTTCGTGCCGATGTAGCCAGCGGTCCGCGCTTCGGCAATCGCCTGTTCCAAGATCCTGGCCCCGAGGACGAATTCGCCTCGTATATAAATGTAGGCGGATTCTGCTCCGATCGCGTAGCAGGCAAGCACGATGCCTTCCAGCATTTGGTGAGGATCTCGTTCAATGAGTTGGCGGTCCTTGAACGTGCCTGGTTCGCTCTCGTCCGCGTTACAACAGAGGTACTTCGGGCCCGTATAGTTCTTCGGGAGAAAATTCCACTTCACACCGGTTGGGAAGCCGGCGCCACCGCGCCCCCGGAGCCCTGACTTCATCACCATGGCAGTGACCTCGCTCGGCGGCACTTTCCCCACAACCTTGCGGAGCGCCTGGTAGCCACCTGCGCGCTCGTAGTCTTGAAGGCTGCCGGTATAGCCAGGCTGCAGCATATTCTTAAGCAATATCAGTTCGTGTTTGGGCATCTTATTCATCCCGTGAAACGTAAGGCGTCAGGCGTGAGGCGAAACCCCAGAAGCAAGACCATTCAACCCCTTACGCCTCACCCCTCACTCCTCACGCTAATCGGTTCCGGCCACATAAACGGGCCGGTCTTGAGCGAACAGGTCCCGTCTTTTTTGAGATCGGCCAGGATCTGGTCGAAGGTTACTTCTGTGAGCCGTTCGTAATAGTCCTCGTTGACCTGCATCATCGGCGCGGTGCCACAGGCGGCGAGGCATTCGACCGTGCTGAGGGTAAAGAGTCCGTCGGCCGTCGTCTCACCCGGTCCGATTCCGAGTTTCGTCTTGACCCACTCGATGACCGTATCCGACCCGACCAGCGCGCACATCAGGGACTTGCAGACTTGGAGATGAAACTTCCCCACGCGCTTGAGATTGAGCATCGTATAGAACGTGACCGTCTCATAGACTTGG
>SPAX01000034.1 GCA_005239475.1 Nitrospira sp.
GATCGACAGCATGGAATCCCAGTGCATCACTCCCGTTGGCCCCAATCGTCACCCCCTCGAAGGCCGAGCCAGGGCGCACGAGGACCTGGTCGAAGTTCGTCGTCAACGTGATGGACGAGGACGTGATCCCAGGCCCGAACAGCACTCGATTGGGTTCAGCCACATCAATTGAATCACTGATGCTGTCGATCCCGTCGCCAAGATTGAATTGATACGTGTCATGGCCTGCTCCGCCCAGCAGCTGATCGTCCCCGGCTCCACCCGCCAGCACATCGTCGCCGGTCTCTCCTTCAAGACTGTCGTTGCCGGCTTCGCCGTTCAGCACATCGTTGCCGTCTCCTCCTTGCACCACATCGTCCTCGCCACCGGCCGAGATACGATCAATGAAGCTCGTGCCAGTAATCGTATCCAGCCCGGACGTTCCTGCAATGTCGATCCCTCGCGCGACGAACTGATCGAAGGTCAGCACCGTCCCGTCGGCAAACTCGAAGGTCTCAATCGGCGAGGCCCCGGGCACAAGCGCGCCGATTTCGAGCTGATCGCCGGGCAACGGCCCGCGAATCTCCAACGTATTGTTGGGCGCCCTACCCAGTGTGATGGAACTCGACGTCATTCCAGTGCCAAATACGATGCGATTGCCTTCACCCGCCGTATCGGAAATCGTATCCGTCCCGTCGCCGGCATTGAACACATAACTATCTTGCCCCGGACCACCAGCCAGGACATCATTCCCACTCCCGCCTAGAATCAGATCATTCCCAGCCCCCGCATTCACCACATCATTGCCGGCTCCGGCAAAGATCGTATCGTCGGTGGAGCCGGTTTGAATGACGTTGCTGTCATCCGTCCCTTCGATGAGGCCCCCTGGCAGCGGCAACTGATCCGCCAGCGCCACCTGCGTCCCGTCGGCAAAGTCGAGCGTGTCCACTACATAGTTGAGCGCATTCGGGTCAAAACCAAGCAGGCGAAGCGAGTCCCCGCCCGCGACCTGAATCGTCAATGTCTGTTGGACTTGATCCTGAATGAAGGTGAGTGATCCCAGCGTGATGCCGGAAAAGAATTGAATCAGATTTCCTTCGCCAGCAAGAGCCCTATCGATGATCGTGTCCTGTCCATCGCCGAGGCTAAAGTTGTAGGTATCGTGGCCCGCGCCGCCGACGAGCACGTCAGCCCCCTTGCCACCTTCGAGGATGTCATTCCCGATCCCCCCAACCAACGTATCGTTGCCGTCATTGCCCGCGAGGCGGTCATTACCCTCATCGCCAAAGAGCTCGTCATCCCCCGCTTGGCCAAACAGCCGATCATCGCCTGCATCTCCACCGAGCAGGTCAATGCCGTCGCCGCCCTGCAATTCATCATCGCCATCATCGCCAAAGAGGCCGTCCGCTCCTTCGTCTCCAAACAGCACATCGTTCCCGGCTCCGCCGAAGAGCGCATCGTCACCGATCCCGCCCTCAAGATGATCGTTCCCGTCGCCGCCATCCAAGAAGTCCGCACCACCCGCCGCACTGAGCGTGGATGGAGTATTCAACCAGTCGCCAAAGAGCAGATCCTCCCCTGCGCCGCCAAACAGTTCATCCGCGCCATCACCGCCGTGCAGCGTATCGGCCTCGTCACCCCCGTCGAGCACGTCGTTGCCCTTGTCCCCAAACAGCTGATCGATCCCAGTCCCGCCAGAGAGGGAATCCGCGCCATCGCCAGCAGCCAAGAGGTCGTCGCCCGCGCCGCCATCGAGGACATCATCGCCCGGCACGACGCGGTATCCCATTTCGTCATCCCCGTATAGGCGATCATTTCCTGCATCGCCAGACAAGATGTCATTCCCGCCGTCACCAACAAGAAGATCATTGCCGGCCCCACCATCCAGATAGTCCGCGCCGCCCGTGGGCGAGAAGACCTCTTCTGATTCAAACACCATTTGCCACGGCCCAGTATCGGAAGAGAGTCGGGTGAGCCATCCAGCGGGGATGTTTTCCCCTCGGAGTGTGTCGTCATCCGCCCCGCCGTGCAGCACATCGCCATCCAGCCCTCCTAGCAACAGATCATCGCCGGCCCCGCCGTCCGCGTACACCTGTCCAGGATTTCTCGTGACAGTTGTAAAATCGACGATCCCCAGATGATACACCGCATCATTCCCGTCCCCCCCGAACGCCACATCATCACCGGAGTTCGTGTACAGATAATCATCGCCGTCACCGCCAATGAGATAATCCTGCAGGGCGCTGCCTGCCCCCACCAGATCATCACCCGGTCCGCCATCAGCCAGGTTGCCACCACTTAATGAGCCACCGCTCGACACCAGGTCGTTGCCTCCGTTGCCGAAGGCCGCCACGGGTCCTGCGATGGACGGAACTTGGAAAAAAATATTCGATTCCGGCCCACCGGTAGAGACGAGAGCAAAGGGGCCTGTCGGCACCCCAGTGTCTGTCGGATATGTCGACAGATCGTTCAGTTGAATCCCAAACTGCCCGCTCTGGAAGTTTTCGTTAACGGTCAGCACGCCGTTGACAATGAGATCCGTGCCGGAGAGTACATAGATCGTGAGTCCATCGAGACTCTTATAGGTATTCAAGGGATCGCTCGGGTCGTGAATCCCGCCGAGCAAGCGGTGGCCGTTGAAGATGATCTGACCATTCGCATCCGAATCTTCAATCCGATCCGTGCCATCCCCGGCGTTGTAGTAGTAGGTATCGAACCCCGTGCCGCCCTCGAGGAGATCGTTCTCGCCAGTGCCGCCGATGAGAATGTCGTTGCCGAGTCCACCGATCAGATGATCCGTGCCGCCCTGGCCATCGAGTCGATTGATCCCACCGTTGCCGGTGATAAGATTGTCGAGTTCGTTGCCGGTGCCGTTCAGATCCTCGGTGCCGGTGAAGGTGAGGTTTTCGACGGTCGTGCCGACGAGCGAGAAAGGTACTGAGCTCTCGACCGTATCGTTTCCATTATCGCCGACTTCAATGACCTGGTCGCCCTGATCGTCCACGAGATAGGTATCGTTGCCAGCCCCACCGACCATGGTGTCCGCCCCCGCGCCGCCCTCCAGTCGATCGCTCCCGCCATTGCCTTCCAGATAGTCCCGTCCCGCATTCCCGATCAGCACATCGACACTGCCGCCGCCATAGAGATGATCGTCCTTGCTGCCGCCCGTCAGCGTGTCGAGATCGTCGGTGCCGAAGAGAAACTCGCGTTGGGCGAGGGCCAGCGTCAGGGGCGTCTTGATCTCGTAGGTTCTCGCGACATCCTGGAAATGGATCGTGCGCGACGAGGTATCCTGATCGAGTTGATTGAGCGCAATTTTCTCTTTCAGGAACAATGCGCGGTCGGTGAGATATTGCGTCGTGAGCGCTCCCGTACCATCGATGGGATTCACACGAATGAGTTGTCCTTGGTCATTGTGCGGCTGATACAACGCGTCATTGGCTTGCGGCGTGTTCGCCATGACTGCGAAGGGATTCAATTCTTTCAGGGCGTATCGATAGGCTAACCCCTGATCGGTATCCGTGTCGGCGATCCCGGCGATGGCCGCGCTCCCGACGGTCGGACTCGTCAGATCGTCGATCGTGAAGACGATACCTTGCTGTTGGGCTTGCAGGACACCCACCCGGTCTTTAATTTCTTGAATGGCGGCGTACATTTCGTTGCGATTGCCCAGAACACCAAATCCTCCGACACGGGAATCGACGGGCAAGGGACTGGCCGGCGGCAATGCGGGGTCACGGAACAGCTTGCGAAAGGCATCGACCGTCTTCTCGAGTGAATCGCTCTCCACCACGTCCGTCGTGTTCAGGAGAGCCAGGCTTTGTGCGCGCGTATTGGATGCGGCTTTAATTAAGAGTTCAGCACTCGCTTGGCCGTACTGGGAGTCTATCTTCCGGATCAGCTCTTGGACCGCCAGGGAATCGACGAGCAACGTAATTGCGTGCGTATTACCGAAGCCGGCTTGGTCTTGGAAGAAAGGCACGCCTTCGATCTGAGGTTGGCCCTCGATAAACACTGGAGTCGCGGGAGCATGCACGCCGGAGTTCGCTACGACGTTGAGGTCACCAGTTGTGGCGAGGCCGTACAGTTGCGTGATCTTCGCAAAGGCTGGACTGGTTCCCACCTCTCCTGGAGAGGTTTGTGCCCCGTCCGTATCATAGACCGTGGTCGCTACCTCCACGGCCCACCGATAGCGGGCATCGGTGTAGATGTTTCCCGCTGCCCCGAGGGTGGTCTCACTGGTAAACGGCGAGAAGGGCTGCCCAGCGAGCCCTGACGCGGCGAGATAGCGCAAGTTCGTGAGTCCATCGACCACATGAGATAAGCCTGCATCAGGATTGAACAGGACCTCACGAAGTAGGTCCAGCATGCCGTCAATCCGTGCGGCTTCGGTGGCCCCAGGTCCATTGATAAGGCCGCGCCCGGCCCCGTTGAAGGTATAGGTATGCCCAAAGACGATACCGGGATCATTGGCGTGCAGCTCGGTGAAGATGGTAGCCAGATGACTGCCCAGCGAATACCCTGTGACGTTCAGTGTGGCGCCCGTGGGGAGGACCCCGCTGGTCGTCAGTTGAAGATAGTAATTCTCCATGGCGGCCAATTGCCCGAACGCAAAGCCGTCTGCCCCAATTTCTCCATCGGCCGCAAACGTGAGCGGTGCGGTAAATAGCCCGTCGCGCTCCCAATCGCCACCCTCACTTTGATCGGGATACTCGGTGCTGCGGAAGGAAAGCGTATACGAACTGGTCTGTGTATCGTAGAGTAGGGTCGCGGAGAAACCGGTGGCATCGTTGGCGTGGTGGTCCATGATGGTATATCTAGCCGATGCCTGGGGTGTTGACACAAACTGATTTGCGAGTTGATCCGTGAAGCGAGTCTTACCACTCAAATTTGGCTCAGTCAGGCTCGCCAGGCTGACGTTGTTATTGCCCAAGAGCAACGCTTGTTCGAGCGTAATCTCTCCAGAGATTGCCCTGTAGAGATATGATTCTGCGGCCATCTGTTGAATTGCAAAATCAAGCCAGATTGTGATGGAAGAGCTTTGAGGCATGTTATTTCCCTCCCGGGAGAGACTGCTCAGTTATCGGTTTCAACACTTCCTTTATGAAAAGATGGTCCATCTTGCCACCAGCTCCCGGACAAACTTGCCCCGTCAACCACCAGAAGCCGGTCATATTGTTGCGAACATTTCCGCTTCGAATGAAGCCCCTTCTGACCGCGAGCGCCTCATTAGTCTGCAAATCCAAGATGATGAGTTCCCCCCCCCTAATGCCAAGCTCTTGATCGTGTGGGCGTGTGATTCCCCGCCAAGTAAACCCATAGAGACTCTTGCGAATGTCCGGGGTTTCGCTAGCTACTATGTAAGGCACTCTTACAAAGCGTCCGTCGATGGCGGTTGCATACTCTCTGCCTGGATGTGCAGTAGGATCTCGATAGAACCTTCTATATTTAGCTCTATCGGTTGGCACCTTGTTCGGCTCAGGCGGCAGTTCTAGAAACTTGTACTTGCCTATTGCTGGCTGCACAAAATACTCTTCGGGACGTCGTGAGACGCCAAGAACATGCCCATACGGATCTTCAAGCGTATAGAGATGACTCAGTTCATCGTCTGTCGCCTCTTTCCTCGGCCGCATCATGTACAGCCCTTCGACATTCTCTACTGTCTTATAGATGAACTCGCCCGCTTCGGTCTTGCACAGATGGTCAAAATATTCCTGTGAGGTCATACCCGGCTTATACCCGCTGTCCTCTGGTACAGGATTCGGGATTTTGATCGAGTGGGCGAAGCGGCCCTCTTCTGTCGCCAGCGGATCGGCTGGTTTGAGCTTTAGGATGTCGCAGGCCGTGTCGTTGGGCTTGAGTTTCGCCTTCGCGCAGTTTTCGGCAAACTCCTTCATCATGCGGTCAAAGTGCTGGCCGGGTGTTTCATCATTCTTGAAGACAGACGCCGCACAGCCGGCGATCAACAGCCCCCCTAAGCCCAGCACCAGCAGCCCGCGCGTCCAACCTGTGGCTCTCATGTCAGTCTCTCTCCTCTGTGGATCGTCGCACATGAAATGGAAGTATTTCGGCATCCGAACATCGTAATGCGGCGCGCACTTTAGCGGGGTGTCTTCCCCAAGTCAAGCCGCAAATTCTGTCTCCAAGAATGCGTTGCCGGTGAGAAGATCGTCACCTCCATTGCCACACAGCACACTCGGTTCCGCTTCCGGGGGATCGATAAATTCGATGTCCGGGTCGCCGACGCTGACAAAGACAAAAGGCCCGGTCGGTGGGCCTGTATTCGTGGGAAAATTCGACAGATCGTCGAGTTGAATCCCGAGCTGCCCGCTCTGGAAATTCGCGTTCACCGTCAGCACCCCAATGACGATGGGACCGAAAAAGGTGTCAGGAACCATTGTTGACGAATTCCTTCTTGGGTCGCCCTCGGTCCCGCAACGTCGCCCCTAAATTCCACTGCGTCACCATCCGTTCCACCCACGGCTCACTCCCGTAGGGTTGTCCCTTGAGGGCACTGCGGCGGACCGCGCAATCTCCTCGTGCAGTTCGTCCATGTTGACCCACTGACGCCAGTCCGCGGGGCGTTCAATTGGCCACTCATGTCCCGCAATGACATTGCGCGCGTTCGCGCTGCTCCAGTGCCAGTGTTCGGCTCGTTCAACCAGGCCCGCCCGTACGGGATTCCGTTCGACATACCGACAGACCGTCAGCAGATACTCGCTCGTCTCGACGGGAAACGATTTAAATCGGCCCTGATAGACATGCCCTTCGCCGACCGTGTGCCGATGCTCATGCCACCGTTGCGTATGGGTGAGCGTCAGCCAGTTCATAAAGCGAGAGAGGTCCCTCTCCTGTCGTGGCCAGACGACGAGGTGCCAGTGGTTCGGCATGACACAGTACGCGAGCACGCGCATCGAGATTCGTTCACAGGCTTGCGTCAAGACCCGTTCAAAGGCGGCGTAATCGCCGGCATCCTCGAAGAGCGTCATGCGACTGTTCGCGCGATTCAGCACGTGATAGACCACATCCGCGGCCGTGGGACGCAACGGTCTCCCCATAGGCAATCCTCAGTTCATGTCCTCAGCACAAACAATGGTTCCTGACACCTTTTTCTTCCCACAACAAGTAAGCCTGCCTGCTAACGCTCTTTCCTCTTCCGCCACTCCCACGGCGGCACCGGACTGGTGAGAGGTTCAGGAAGGGGGCTACTGGCACGTTCGATTGCAAACCAATCGGAGGGGTAGGCGCGCAGTGGAAGATCAATTAGTCACCAGATCACGGCGGCCCTTGCAGACTTCGTGCTTGAAAATGTGTTTGCGTTTATGCAGTTTGAAGGTAATATGTCAAAAAACTCACTCAACAAGGAACTGCTCTGATGAAGGATACTGATTGGGTATTGGGAGATCTGGTGTGGGGTGCTATTGGGCTGACCGTTATCATCGGGTTAATGCTGCTGAATGCGTATGTTCAGCGACTAGCGAGAATTGAGGAGCTGCAACGGATAGAACTCCTGAATCGCCAGAGTCGTCGACCTGACGACATCTGACGAAGAAGGCTGATTCTTGGCTAGTTGGGCATCTCGGCGACTCACTCATGATCGGTCCTCGTTATACTCAGTGAGCAATTCTTTCACATACGCCAGGACCTGGTCTCGGCTCCATCCCACCTCGACCAATCTCCGCCCCAGCGTGCCGATTTCACTCGGGAGATGCTCAAACTCTTTCTTTTGAATGTCTTCGAACGACTCCATCGCTCGCTCGCTCACGCCGGTTGATCAAGTCCTGCTTCTTCTCATCGTTCACGGGTTCACACTGAGCTTTTTTATTTTCCGCCCCACATCGGCACGGGCAGCGGATCGGCCCACGCCCCTTTCTTTGCCTCTCGTGCGTCCTTCTCCAACTCTTCAAGCACAGCATCCACAGGCGCATATTTTCGATACCACCAGCACCAGCCGTCTTTGACGAGCGTGTGATTGACGTTGGCGCCATCCAGGATACGTCTCCAAGGGTACGTAAGTCTTTGTCTCGCCTGAAGAACAGCGCAACCACTGTCAGACGTTTCCCCAAAAGTAGAATGTCCCTGTTTTGCCCCCCGTCCGAAGAAAAGAGCATATGGCGTATGGCCGATAGCAGGTGCAGGAGCAGCAGGATTTTCTTTGTCCGTGCTATCAGTCGTTCGCTATTCACTATCAGCTCCTGTTTCCTGCCACCAGCCATTAGCCATACGCTCTTATCCCCAACGAGATACGCTTCACGGGTGTCGAGAGTGCTGTCAGCTATCTCCAGCTGTTCGTGACGGAAGGGGAGGAGGACAACCTTGGAGAAAAGACTACCGAGCCCACCATCTCTTAAAGCGAGGCGACTGGCTCCAACGAGTCAATAGTCAGGCCTGACCCAGAATCCCCCGTCCTTGAAGGGCAAGGTCAAGCAACGAGCCCAGTGCTTCCCCATTCGGATTAACCAACTACCTCAGCTATGCCACGAGAACTTGAACTGCTTTTTCAAGACCGTTGGCATCAAAAGCATCGATAAGCAGTACGGGAATGCGAAGCTTTATCGCGACATCATGTGCCTGGTTGATTTCAGCATTCTGATGGGCACTAATTTTTGAGATAGACCAATCTTGCCCATCTCTTTCTCGTAGTCGGCTGCAAATCGCTGCAGCATCGTCTCGGATGACAATGATTCTTCCCAATCCAAGTCGAACGAACACATCTATATCTATGGCAACAATCTCTCCATCAGCATTTAGAAGGGTAAAATGACCGTCCAACAGCGCTCTGCCCTGATCTGGACTCATACGATTGCGTATGCCACGAAGGAGGAGTTCCTGGTTTCCGATGGGGTCCACAACGACCTTGGATCCCACCGCAATTGCCGATTGCATTTCTGCTTTAATCAAAGCACTTGCCATGAACCATTGGAGACCGGTACGTTCAGAAATGTGTTGGCAGTGGGTACTCTTCCCAACACCATGTACGCCCCCGACAAAGACTATGGCCATCCTAGCTGCCCCCGGCAGAGTTGATATGTGAGACTTCCCTTTCGCTCAAGTATTTAAAGGATTGAGGCGGACGAAAGTCGCGCCCAAGGCATAGTCGTGGATCAACTCCACCGGGTACCAGCGTTATCTTTTTCAGTACGATCGCCACCCCCTTACTACTGCCGTTAAGGTAGGTGAACAGCTTTCGCCTCGTGATGCCGCCTTCTATTTCCCTCGTGAGTCGCCAGAGTTGAGTCGGTGTTCCCTGTGTCACTCGCGCTATCTTCGCGAATCCAACGATGCGTTGGACAGGAGCAGTGGCGTATATATATAAAGTTTCCACTGATCGACTCGTCCATCGGCGCCGAAACTCTATCTTCTTTGCGCCCGAAAAGATCCTCTCTACGTGTTCCGGATGTATGGAGATCAATGCAGCTCTACTCTCCATAAGCGATTACTCCTTCGAAAACGGCAGCAGATATTCTCATGATGCTTTGCGGTGCCCCCTTTGTTACGTGCTTGCGTTTAAGCCATTCTAGGCCCAGCGGTTTCTGAAAGTGTTTTACCAATCGGAAGAGCATTACCCTAGTTGGCTGCTTGACCATTTTAGCGATCTCTTCCATTGAATATACGGTACGTCGTTTCACCCGACTGGCGACGGTGTCGGAGTCATCGAGAGTCTCGTAGCTCTCGACAACACCAAGGCTAGTGATCGCAGACTCATCTCCGGATCGGTAGAATAGCACGACATCCCCGGGAGTCATGGTCTTAGTTTGAGCATGACAGAGGTAGGCCAGTTTGATGGCATTGCCCGCCTGATTCTCAGATTTGAACAATACAAGTTGGCGGTCTTCCTCCGCTACGTAGTCAGGAAAAAGAATTCGATGGTATTCGGAACGGATTGGAACAATGAACTTTGCCACGGCTTCGTCATGCCGGAAGTGCGGAAAGAACCGCCGAAGGTACTCGAAGGGTTCTAGCAAGACTTGCGGAGCATCGATAGGATGTTCCTTTAGATACACAGCATCACGCCCATTAGTGCCTGGATGGATACCCACTCGCGATAATCCGAAATCTTCCAGCATTTCGAAGAGAAAGTGATGCTGGTCGACGTCACCATGAATGAATATTTCCTGAAGGCGGTGGACTGTTGCGTACCGAAACGCTGCCTTTAGGAACAGTTCGCCAATCTTGCGGCCACGAACAGAGGGGCCAACCTTGAACGTGCTTAGTTTGAGTGAGGGACCGCGAAGCGTTCGCCCGTCGTCTGTGATCTGTTCACGGTCCTGGTGTGCAAAGATGCAGATGGCCCCAAGCCCTCCATCCGCCTCCCGAGTCACCCATGCCCTTCTCCCCTCGCGAGCCTTGGCTCTGAACCATACATCGAAGTCATTATAGCTGTCCCTCAAGCTGTCAAAAAACGCTTGTCCTAGACGTGGCGTAAGTGAGTACAGTTCCACCTCTTCGACATTCGGCAGCAGAACACGCTGTTTTTCATGCAGACGTCGAAGCCAATCTTCGGCTGTCTGGATCGTATAGACCCGGCCAACTAAGCCACGTGCTTTTGCTTTGTCATGAATGCCCCGATCTTCGGTTACCAGTGCATGTACAGCATCACAGTGCAGCACATAAAGGATCTCGTTGTCCGAAGCGTCATTCGTATCAGTGCCCGGCGTATTCCAAGGACAGGGAGGGCACGCGTCGAGACGAGTGTATTGCCTGAGACGCTGCAGAGTCTGTGCTCGGCGATCCAAGTTGGGATCGCGGTTTATGTCATCTTCCGACGCAGGGTGATAGAGAAGTTGATGCCCATGTTCATTGGCCATTCGAACAAAATTTGCGAGGCTATCAACCAGAGGAACCTGGGAATCTTCGAGCGGGATCAGAATGTTGGTATCAAGCAGAAAGCGCATAGTGAAGAGTGGCTTCGAGGAGGCGGCGGCTTTCGGTTTGGGTGGTGGTTAGTTGCGCTTCAAGACAGTCGCATAGGGCCATCAGTTCTTCGACTTTAGCGACAATGCGATGTTGCTCATTGATAGGGGGAAGAGGGAAAACGAGCCTTGATAAGGCGACACCCGTGAAGTGCGGAATCCCGACTCCTGTGAAATAGCTCTGAAGCACTCCGGCATGGAAATAGACGCAGACACAATATGCGAAGAACTCACTATTCAATGCTTGACCGGGGCGAACGCGATGCAATGCCTTCTGGAAAATGATGTTGGTTTCCATGCCTCGCCATACAGCAGTCCTTCCAATACCGTGTCCGCCTTCGCAAATGAGCACGTCGCCATTTCGAAGCACGTATTTCTCGACCTCGTTGGCCTCGATTCGCAAGTCTTTCAATTCATCCATCCTGACATCGAACCAATGTATATTTGTGTTCCGAAGATATCGGTACGCCTTCCCTGAGTTCTTGGCTTTATCAAGCATCTTGCCCAGTCTCGCTTCGGCAACATCTTCGACTCGCACCCAACTCCAACCTAATGGCAGTCGCAACTGAATCCGGTTTTCTTCTTCCGCGCACTTTTCAATGGCGAACACCGGCGCGGGCTTATCCTTGGGGTCTTGGGGGACGAGCTTCCCGCGGACGGCGAGGTTGAGGATGGTTTGGCGGATTTGCTGGATGTGTTCGGGTCGCGTGGTGAGGCGCGGGAGGTTGTCGAGGGCGAATCGGGCGTGCTCTCGGAAGGCGGACGACTCTTCGGCAGGTTGGTTCAGGCGCTGCAGAGATGACGCCGCCAGCCGATCCCGCCGGCTCTCTTGCTCCGCCTGCGACGCCTCCAACCGATCGCACAGCGCCATCAACTCATTCACCTTGGCAACGATGCGGTATTGTTCGGCGAGGGGTGGGAGGTCAACATACAAGGAAAGGAGTCGAGGTATGTTCAAATGCGGGATAGCAGCGCCTTTCTTTGCGGCGTTCAGATCTTCATATAGCGCGTTGAGCAACACCCGCAGATACTCGCGCATGAACCCTGAAAATTGGATAACCGCTAGCGTGGAACCAATAATACCCTCACGGCCATCCAATAAGAGTCCACTTCGCGAGCCATCGCATACGACAATGAGATCATTGGACGTGGCCCGTGGGCACTTTTCATCTTCTGTGAACTGGCGCAGCTCTCCGCGCTCCAACGCCGCAATATCCAAATATGGAAGACCTCGACCTTCCTCGTTGAGCACCGCTGGCTTCTTCCCCTTCTTGAGAGCGATTAACTGACCAAGGAACACATTTGCCCAGCCTTTGGGCAGATCATCCGATAGAGGTTTGACCGCCCTCTTTGCGTCCACTCGTTGCTCTAAGGTTAGTAGACATTCTGCCGGCTCATATCTTTGGTCTTGCTCAACCAGTTTTCCTCTAACAGCAAGGTTAAGAATGAGCTGGCGCAGGCGCGGAATAGCATCGGGCGCGTCGCTGATGCGGTCGAAATGGGCGAGGAGTTGTGCTGGATTCATCGCAGGAGGGCCTTCTCCAGAATGGCCTTGAGTTGCTCGCGTAGCGAGGAGGTTTCCTTTTCTGCCGCGTCGAGTTTCTGCAGCAGTTCCTCCGGGTCGCCGTGATCGTCGGCGACGGTGTGCGGATTTTTGAAGTCCAAGTTGTAGCCGCGGGCTTTGACTTCGTCGGCGGTCACCTTCCACGCGACTTCAGTTTCCTTGCGCCCCTTGCGCTTTACTCCGCCCCACCAGTCCACGCAGGGCTTCAGATGCTCGAAGCGGATTGGCTTCGTCATCGAGTACGCTTTCTGCCCATCGGGGATGCGGTGCTCGTAGAACCAGATGTCCTTGGTCGGTTCCCCCTTCTCGAAGAACAAGAGATTCGTGCCGATGGAGGCGTAGGGCTTGAAGACGCTGTTGGGTAGGCGGACGATGGTGTGAAGGTTGCACTCCTCCATCAAATGTTCCTTGAGTCTCGTCTTCACGCCTTCTCCGAACAGCGAGCCGTCTGGCAGCACCACAGCGGCGCGGCCACCGGCCTTGAGCAGACGCACGATGAGGGCTAGAAATAGATCCGCCGTCTCACGCGTCTGAAAATGTTTCGGGAAGTTGCTTTCGATCCCATCCTCTTCTTTACCGCCGAACGGTGGATTGGTGAGCACGATATCCACTCGGTCGGACTGGCCATAGCTGATATATGGCCGGGCCAAGGTGTTGTCGTGGCGAACGAAGGAGGGGTCGTCGATGCCGTGCAGCAGCATGTTCGTGACGCAGAGCATGTGAGGGAGCTGCTTCTTCTCGCAGGCGCGCAGGGCCTGTTGCATCTTTTGTTCATCGGCTGGTTTCTTCACGTAACGCTCGCGCATGTGACGGATGGCACAGGTGAGAAAGCCGCCGGTCCCGCAGGCCGGGTCGAAGAGAATCTCGCCTGGGTGTGGATCAATACGATCAGCCATGAAGGCGGTGACAGCACGCGGCGTGTAGTACTCGCCCGCGTTTCCGGCGCTCTGGAGATCGGTCAAGATCTGCTCGTAAATATCGCCGAAATGCTGGCGCTCGGTCAGGTTGTTGAAGTCGATGCCGTTGATCTTGTTGATCACCTGGCGCATGAGCTGGCCGGACTTCATGTAGTTGTAGGCGTCTTCAAATACATCCCGCACGACACGACGACGCCCGTCCTTGGCTGTGCCGGACAGATCCTTGAGCGAGGGAAAGAGCTCATCGTTGACGAAATCCATGAGAGGTTCGCCGGTGATGCCTTCTGGATCAGCCGCCCAGGTGCGCCACTGGAACTTCTTCGGGATGGGCGATCGGTAGTCTTTCTGCATCGCTTCGAGTTCCAGGTCCTGGTCGTCGATGATCTTGAGGAAGAACATCCAGCAGAGCTGGGAGATGCGTTGGGCATCGCCATCGACACCGCTGTCCTGACGCATGATGTCTNGGATGGATTTAACGGTGTTGCGGACGGACATAGATTAAGCTGCTCCCTGATATAGCGCGGATTGGAGTTCGTACACGGCCTTTTCAAAGCCAGGCCGTCCACCAAATGCTTTCAGCAGTTCGACTGGGGTCCCCATGGCATCGAACGGCGAAATCTTTAGGATGCGCGGATCGTCAAGGCTGGTGACACCTTCGTCCTGGTATTTCTGCAGCAGGGCTTCCAGCACCGCGCGGGCTTGCTTGCCGTACTTGGTGAAAACATCTCGCTTCCGGACATTCTCGACGCGCTCGCGTCGGGTGAGCGGCGGCTGGTCGAACGCCACATGGCAGATGAGGTCGAAGGGGTCGAGGTCCTTTCCCACTTCTTCGGCTAACGGTTCAAGCAGCAGGCCCTCATCTTCAAACTCCTCGATGATGGCCTGCTTGCGCTCGGTGCTGTTCCACCGCTGGAGAAACGCGTCCAGGCTGGCATAGCGATTCCGCAGCGTCTTTTTGGAATAGTCGCGTAGGGTCTCGGTCACCAGTTTACCGTTGTCATCGAGATACTCGAGGCGCTCCGCAATGACGCTGACCTCGTGGCCATGAATGTAGTATTTGCGTGGTTTATCATCGCCCGGAGGGATCGTGATGTCTGGCTGCTCGGGATTTACGATGACTCGTTCATCCTCGCCCGGTTTCGGCGGGATGGGGTCTTCCGCATCAATCGGAGGTGGTACGTTGTCCGGCGGTGCAACCGGGTCATCCTCACCCGGTTCGTAGATCTGCACAGGTTCGCCGTCGAAGTCGGGGTCGGCGAAGTGGTTGGTGGCCTTGCGGAAGTCGATGAGCGTGAAATAGTACTTCTTGGTGTCCTCATGGACGCGGGTGCCACGCCCGACGATCTGCTTGAACTCGGTCATCGAGCCGACCTCACGATCGAGCACGATGAGACGGCAGGTTTGGGCATCGACTCCGGTGGAGAGCAGCCGTGAGGTCGTGACGATCACGGGGTATTTCGCCTCCGGATCAATGAAGTTGCCAAGCTGGGCGCAGCCTTCGGCATCATCGCCGGTGATCCGCATGACGTAGCGCTCGTTCTGTTGCACAAGATCGGGGTTCTCGTTAATCAGGGCCTGGCGCATACGTGCGGCGTGCTCGACGTCCACGCAGAAGACGATGGTCTTTTGGAAGCGGTCGCCGCTTTCCTTCAAGAAGTCACTGACCTTGCGGGCGACGCGCTTGGTGCGCTCGTCGATGACCAGGTTCCGATCGTAATCTTTTTGGTTATAGATGCGATCTTCGATCTCCTGGCCATACTTGTCGGTCTCTCCCTTGATCGGACGGTAGCCTTCCACGTCCACATCAAGATGGACTTTCACCACTTTATATGGAGCGAGGAAACCGTCGCGGATGCCTTCCTTCAGCGAGTAGGTGTATACGGGTTTGCCGAAGTAGTGGATGTTCGAGACGTATTCGGTCTCCTTCGGCGTGGCGGTGAGACCAATCTGGGTGGCGCTGGAGAAATATTCGAGAATTTCTCGCCAGGCTGAATCTTCCGCCGCGCTGCCGCGATGGCATTCGTCGATCACGATGAGATCGAAGAAATCGTGCGAGAGTTCCCTGAAGAGCTTTTGGGACTCCTCCGGGCCCGTGATGGCCTGATAGAGTCCGAGGTAAATCTCGTACGAGGTATCAATACGCCGGTGTTTTTTGTCGACAGCAGTCGGCAGATCAACCACATTTCCGTCCTCACGCTCGATGGTCTTGGAGCCTGTGCTGAGCTTGGCCATCGTCTTCCCAAATGGGCGGAAATCGTTGACCATGGTCTGATCGATCAGGACATTGCGATCAGCGAGATAGAGGATACGTTTCTTGCGCTTGGCTTTCCACAAACGCCAGATGATTTGAAAAGCGGTGTAGGTCTTGCCGGTGCCAGTCGCCATGACGAGGAGGATACGATCCTGGCCTTTGGCGATGGCTTCGATGGTCTTGTTGATCGCGATGTGCTGGTAGTAGCGCGGCTCCTTCCCGCTTGCGTCGTCGTGGTAGTTCTGGAGGACGACTTCTTCTTGCCAGGGCGCTAAGCCTTTCCAGATGCGGTAGCTGGCCCAGAGCAGGTCCGGTGCCGGAAAGGCGTTGAGGGGCAAGTCGGATTCCAACTTGCCCCTCTGGCCAGTTCGGTCGTGAAAGACAAAAGCGTCGCCGTTTGATGAGAAGACGAAGGGGATGTCGAGGGTCGCCGCATACTCCAAGGCTTGCTGCATTCCACCGCCGACGGCGTAGTTGTTGTCCTTTGCCTCGATCAGAGCGATGGGGATGTTCGGCTTGTAGTAGAGAATGTAATCGGCGAACTTGGCCTTGCCGCGGGTCACCAGTTTGCCACGGACAATGATCCGGCCTTTCGTGAAATAGACCTCTTCGCGGATTTGTGACAGGACATCCCATCCCGCCTGCTCGACGGCAGGTGTGATGAACTTGGTACAGATGTCGCGTTCGCTCAGCGACTTCTTGTCGAGTCCCAGCATTTACGAAAACACCAGTCAGCTAAAGGCTTTAGTGGAGCCAGGATACCCCTTTCCCTATGAGAAAGCACCCCGCCTTTCAGGGGACGTGAGACGTGAAAGGTGAAACGTTAGGCGTAAGGGGTGAGAGCGCAGCCTGTTTATTTGGTTTATCTGGTTTGTTTCGTTTGTCTGGTTTATCTCGTTTCTTTCGGCCATCGAACCAAACAAACCAAAGAAACCAGATGAACAAGAGCGACGAAAGACGGAGGGCGAAGCGAAGATCAGCTCTTGGTGACGGGATGACTTGCGGACTCAATGGCAGCGAGAATCTTCTCCCGGCTGTCGGCATCGAATTCGTGCCCGTAGAGTTGCATGAACAGAGCTCGGCGAATTTCGGCGGGCGATGCATGCGAATTCTGATCCAGAATGCCAGCCTGCATCACCGCCTTCGCAGTATCGAACATTGAGCAACCCATCTTGAGCCGCTCCTCGCCGGATCGTTCCATGATCATGGCCCGATAGCGTGACTCCATGTCAGGTGATGTATCATTCATACCCCCACCGTCCGAGCCGAAGGATACGCTTTTCATGCTGGGAAATCACGCCGACTTTCAGGAGACGTGAAAGGTAAAACGTTAGGCGTGAGGGAACGCTGCAAGACGAGCGGGAGAGACGGGAAATGCGCGACGAAGTGAGTTGGTCTGGTCTATCTCGTTTATCTGGTCTATCTGGTTTGTCTTGTTGGCCGGACCGGCACACCCAACCGGCGAACCAAAGAACCCAGATGAACGAGCTATCTGCAACGGCGGGCGGACGGTGCACATATTCTTCGCGTAGGTGGCTTAGCGGACAAGAGAGGGAGATTTCAGAGTCAGGGACTGAGGAGGAACGACGGAACTCTTTGGCGGGGGCCCACCCCAAATCAGGACATCGGGGCAGAGGTCGGCTCCATTGGGCCACACGACTGTTCCCGATTCGACTTTGACCTGACGAAAGGCGACAGCGTCTTTGCGGATGGTCTCGAACATCGGGCCCATTAGCAGATCGGTGATATCGCGCTCGACGATCGACCCATCTGTCAGTGTGAGTCGAAGACGAAAGCCTTCCACTGGTATGACTTCACGAATCCGAAGCAAGGGCACAGGCGAGTCTCCTCGTATTACTCAAGCGGAGCGATGGGTGCTGGCGTGCGGCCACTGTGTGCCAGATCCCAGTCCCGCCGCAGTTCGTCCCGATGCAACACGGCCCATTCTACCACTAGAGCTAGTGCTCGGCGAGGCAATTCACCACGCACCACGGCTAAGGTGTCGATTTCGATCAAAACTTCATCCTCTCCATAGACCGCATGAAAGTGTGGCGGATCATGGTCGTTGTAATACATCCGGATGATGATGCCGAAGAAACGACAGAGTTCAGGCATTCCTCACCTTTCCGAGCCGTTCGTTGCCGCCGAAGAATACGCCTATCGCCGCGAGAAATCACCCCGCCCGTTTGGGGAAGTTCTGAGTTATGAGTTCTGGGTTCTGAGTTGTCTGGCCCAGTACTGAGATGTAGGGGAAGGGCTGAGGGGGTCTGTCTGGTCTGTCTGGTTTGTTTCGTTCATCGAATCAAATAAACCACACAAACGAGAGGAGCCAAACAAACAAGAGAGACGAGCTTGCTGATGGCGTGCGGCGCAAGGCCTATGTCAAATGGCGGGAACGCCTATCGAGCACGAAAAGAAAAACGGGGACCCCTATGAAAAAGCTGTCAAGGGGCACACGGGGCTTCTTGCGGTCTGGGTGATCGGAGATCCCGGAACAGCAGCTGTAGTGGTTCGCATCTTTTCCCGTATCACTAGAGATGATGTGGGGGTCGTGTGCTTTTCTCCTTATTCGGCAGCCAGATTGTATACGTCCCCTTGCCCATGGCCGTCATCCGCACCTGCCCGGTTCGGCTCAAACGATCGACTTCGAGAAAAACCTGGTTCCAGGTGAGCTCTGGTACGCTCAGCGCCAACTCATCGAGTTGACAACCAGGAGCACGGTGCACCGCGTCGAGGATTCTGTCAGCAAGAGTTCCTAGCTGTGACATGGCAATCCCTCTCTTCTACGCATCCGAGTGTCCCAAACCAGCCCCTTGGCTGGGGCCATTCCTCTCACCCAATCCTCCCCAGATACGGGAAAGGATGGGCCAGACGAAGGCCCTTCCCTCTGGCGCGAACAGGGCGCTACTGCTTGGGCATGCGAGTCGCCTCAGTGACCGGCGGCTCGATCTTGATGTTCGGCCCTTCAACCGTCGGCAGTTGACCGGCTCCCTGCGGCTTCAGCAACCTGGCATTCGTTGGATCTACCAGCTTCTGGCCCGTGTGCGCATCCTCTGATGCGGCGGCGCGGCTGAGGGATTGCTCAACGGTCAGATTTTTTTGCCCGGTATCGTTGGCATACTCTCCGCCCGATGGATACCCGGGATGCTTGGGCAGCATCGCCGGATTCGCGGAGGCGAGAGAGGCAGCTCCTACCAACACAAGCCCTGTCATCACGATTGTGTAGAATTTCATGGCCTGCCCTCCTGTCATTGAAGACACCACCATCGTCTCGGCCAGGGACGATCCCGATACCGAACCGGGAAATCTTCCCTGTCAGAGTTGCGACTCGCTGAAGCAAGAGGCGGCAGTCGTGATGTGCGACATCAAAGAATGCCGTGCTTCAGAAAGAGGCTGGCGTAGGAGCTGCGGGGACCGTGGGATCCATTGCGCGGGGGAAAATGCAACGCGCGTAGGAGAGAGCAGTCGAGGTAACTGGTACGTCAGGGTCTTATGCTACGCGTGAAGGAACGGCGGGTCAAGNGGGTAGTTTTCGGGTGGAAGGTCACCCGACGCCGCCGCGATTGAGTTGCGATATTGGGAATGTTAAACGAGGGAAAGGGGAGGGAAGGGAGGACATTGCGCAGGATGCTCAAAAAGTCCAGACTTCTCACCTGCCCAACCCTGGCGGCTACTTCACCCGCCCGCCCGGAGTTTGCCATGACAGCCTCTTCGCCCAAGGACGCGCCTTGTCCCAAGCAAGGCCGCAGCGAGCGAAGAGGCGAGGCGTATGCTTCGGTACGTTGAGCTTCTGAGCGAAGCGAGAACGCCAGGCTCGATGAGGGCTGAACTCTTTGCAGAATGGATGGTTAGCAATGTGACACAAGCTGTCCAGCGATTACGTGGTGCAGTGCATTGACAATAGTCGTTAGCCTGGCAGAAAATAATACTGGAACGTTCCAATATGTCATTCTCGCCTTCTAGACTCTAGCAGAGTCAATACGCCTCGCCCCAGAGGCGGGTCATCCTGAATGTATGGTCCTTCGCTCAGATACCATGTTTTTAAAGAAAATACCGGTTACCGTCATCTCCGGGTTTCTCGGCGCGGGCAAGACGACTCTCGTCAATCATGTACTCACGCACAACACCGGCGCCAACATCGGGGTGATCGTCAATGAATTTGGAGAGGTCGGGATCGACGGCGAACTCATTGTCGCCGACGAAGATGCAGTGATAGAGATACGCAACGGCTGCATCTGCTGTACCGTGCGCACCGACCTGGTGGCAGGCGTGAAGGTCCTATTGGAGCGCAGTGACATCAACCTGGATCGCCTGATCATCGAAACCTCAGGACTGGCCGATCCGGCGCCGGTGTTGCAGACTTTTCTGGCTGACACTGATCTGTTGAACCGAGTCGAACTGGAATCCGTCGTGACTTTGGTCGACGCAGCCAATTTCCAACGTCAGATCCACGACGGCATTGCACGTGAACAGATTGCCTTCGCTGATCTGATCGTGCTGAACAAAGTCGAGTTGCTGGACACTGATGAAATCGCGCTGCTGGAAAAGGATCTGCGCGCGATCAATCCGATCGCTGTCATTATCCGCACCAATAACTCCGAGGTGGCAACCGATACGCTGCTCGGCGTGCACCGGTTCTCGTTGCCCAATGTGCTGGCGATCGAACCTGGCATTTTGCAAGACGAGCATGACCATGAACACGACAATTCAATTACTTCCTGCGGCGTTGAGACCAGTCATGCGCTTGACCCGGACCGCTTCAATCGCTGGGTCAATCAGCTGGTTCAGCAGCAGGGCCAACACATCATGCGCATGAAAGGTGTGCTGAATTTCCACGGCGAGGCGCGGCAGTTCTATTTTCACAGCGTGCACATGCTGTTGGAGGCAAAGCCGGGAAAGCGCTGGCCGTCTGCTGAGACGCGGCAGAGCCGTTTCGTGTTCATCGGCCGTCATTTCGATCGCGCGGTGTTGCAACGAGGTTTTCTCGATTGCGTGTACGAAATCTCTCGTCGTTCCGTTGCCCAACCTGTCCTGTAATCGGAGCGTATTGTGAGACTACAACACTACCTCGGCGGCCTGGAAAATCTCGGGCCGGTCAATTTTTTTGACAAAAAAGTATTCATGGCGGAGTGGGAAAAGCGCATCTTCGGCATTCACACCGTGATGATGGCCGAAAGCACCCATTTGGCTCACGCGCTGCCGAAATATCCGATCGCGC
This sequence comes from Nitrospira sp., assembly GCA_005239475.1. Lineage (GTDB taxonomy): Bacteria > Nitrospirota > Nitrospiria > Nitrospirales > Nitrospiraceae > Palsa-1315. The sequence continues at coordinate 20,843 of SPAX01000034.1, forward strand.
AAGTGCCGACCACGTTCAAGGAAACCTGGACCTGGGCCTCGCTGCGCACCGGCGCCGAAAGCATGCAGCCTTTCGAATATTTCAAATATCGCTATTACGAAAAATGGCTGATGGGTATCAGTCAGTTCTTCGTCGATCGCGGCTACGTGGCCGCCGAAGATTTGGCCACATTGACTGAGCACTACCGTGCGAATCCCGATGCTCCGCTACCAGAACAGCCCAACCCGGCACTCAAGGAACAGGTAGTCCGGTACCTCCATCACGGCGACTCCGGTCTTCGCGCACCCATTGCTCCGGTCCGTTTTGCCGTCGGTGACACAGTCTGTGTAGCCGATCCAGAGGCCGCCGATCACACTCGACTGCCGGGATTTTTGCGCAACAAAATGGGCACCGTCAGCGAAGTGTACCCAGGCGCGTTCGAATACTTTGTGTCGACCGGGCCGGACGGTCTGACCGGGCCGCAGCATGTGTATTGCGTTTCGTTTGACGCTTCGGACATTTGGGGGACAGACAAGAGCGAACCCAACACCGTCATTTACGCCGACCTTTTCGACGCCTATCTGAAGCCTGCTCACTAGATTTACGTGAAGGAAATCTCGTGGCCGCACTATTTGATTACGATGAGAACCGCGAAGCCGCCAGCGCGGCCAAAGTGCGCGCGCTGGAGGCGCTGCTGATTAAAAAAGGCGTGCTTGGCAGTGATTCTGTCGACGCGGTGCTCAGCCATTTTGAAACCGTTGCCGGCCCTTTCAACGGCGCCCGTATCGTGGCGCGGGCATGGCTTGACTCAGCATACAAACGCCGTTTGCTGGACGATACTCCGAAGGCCATCGCCGAACTGAACTTCCCGGGCATGAATGGCGCCGAAGGCGAGCACATGAAAGCCGTTGCCAACAGTGAATCTGTGCACAATCTGGTGATCTGCACGTTGTGTTCTTGCTATCCGTGGCCGGTGCTGGGCCTGCCGCCCTACTGGTACAAGGATCCGGTCTTCCGCTCGCGCGGCGTGCGTGAACCGCGTGCCGTACTGCGTGAGTTTGGTGTGCCGATTTCGGCAGACAAGGAAGTCAAGGTATGGGACAGCAGCGCGCAGATCCGCTGGTTCGTCATTCCTGAACGGCCGGCTCACTCCGAGCATCTGAATGAAGCACAACTTGCTGCACTGGTCACACCGGAAGCCATGATGGGGGTCGCGCTGGTTCCTTCTCCATCCGCCGCATAAGGCGTCTGATGTTTACTCGATTCGAAGAATATGCCGCAACGCAGATGCTTGGGCAACCTGACTCGCCGCCACGCAGTGAGGGAAAGCTGTTCTTTAGCGAAGAATGGCAACGCACGGTGTTCGGTATGGCGCTGGCCTTGTCCAAGGAGGGGCACTTCGAGTGGGAGGATTTCAGGAAAAATCTGATTCACACTATCGCTGCCTGGGAAAAAAATGCCTGTGATGGCGAAACTACGTGGGACTACTACGAACGCTATACAATGGCACTGATTGAAGTACTCGAACAATGCGGAGTTCTCGAGCGGGGCGAACTGGAGCGGCAGATGACGCCAGACGAACCAAGCAAGTGAACCGCCGTCATATCCGTCCGTTCCGCCGTCTCACACATTCGTCTGTACAAGCAGCCACATGTTTCATTTCAGGACTCAAGCTGGGCCTGATGACACTGTACCTATTTCTTGGCATCGCAAACATTGTTGTCTTGGCATGGGCATTAATAGGCCTGTGCCATGAATCGGCGCTGCTCGGCGCAGCAGACGCGACTGCTACTGGATGAACCAAGGGCGGGATCTCTCGCATCAACGGGTGCACTCCCGATGAAGAAGGAGGACTTATGTCAGAGCAGCCAGTGAGTCAATCCGATACGTTGTCGCTTGACAGTCTCACTCTTGCTCTGGTCGTCAACGGTATGGGTGCCTGCACGGACGAGGCGGTTGCGGATCTTCGCCGCTATGTCGCGTCCAAAGCAATCACGCATACCTCTGTGGAATTCGATGTGTCCCTGGAGCGTGCGAAACAGCACTTTGCCGAAGGGGACGCCCACTTCTTTCTCTGCGACGGTGAGCCCTGTCAGCGACAGAGACGTTTTGAGGCTACGGCCAATGCTCTGCAGTATGAGGCTGAACGCATCGGCTGTCGGATTTCACCCACGGCCTGTCAAGGGCCCTGCAAGCAAGCTCCGGTGGCGTTGCTGCGTGTGGGCCAGGGATGTGAATTATTTGCTCAGTTCGCGCGCCGTCGGGAGTGGGAGGCTGTGTTAGGTTTTGCTCAACGAGCGGCTCAGGCGAAGACCTTGCTCGTCGATGCCGGGACGGCGAAGCCGTTCCGGTTCGATCCCGTCCATGAACTGGAAAAGCCCAGTGCGGCGCTCGAATACGCCCAGTTCCTGTTAGGGCATTTCGAAGGAGTGGTGGAGTTGCCTCTGGAGCAACGATCCATCCAGAAGGAGGTTGTCGGAAGTTGGGAGGCCGGCGGGCGCTTCCTGAGTCTTCGGATGGCTGCCACGTATCGACGGACGAATGGTTCGTGGGATCGGCATCAGGCCTTTATCATCCTCGGTCCAGACGAGGAGACCGGTACACTTGTGAGCCGTGCGTACACCGACGGGGGGATGATCCACGAGTTTCACATCGTCATCGAGGAGAAGCGGCTGATGTTTGCGGATCGCGTGCCGCACCACGTGTCCGCTGTCGCCGCTCGGAAAGTGCTGACTCCTACCACGCGCGGATATGAGGAGACGCTGGAAATCGACCGGGGGCGCGGGGTCTTCGAACCCTATTACAGTATGTCCATACTGAGAAAGTGAATCTCGGTTTCTTCGTAACTTCGCTTCTCTGCTTGACTCCTCCGCTTTCTGAAGTTCCACCATGGTGACCTCGCATTGCGCTTGAATAATCGTCTCCGCCACAACGTCCGTGGACGGCAGAATGCTCCCGACGACGCGAGTGAGCCGGCATTATTGGGAATGTCAAACGAGGGAAAAGGAAGGAGGGGAGAACTAGGAGCCTGTCCGACATTGACCTTTCTACTGCGGCGAACGATCCACAACCATCTGCGTCGTTCTCGACCCGCTCCCGAGAACCGTGAAACGTGAGGCGTGAAACGATGGTCAGCCTCGGGCCTGCGGCCTCGCATCTGCTCGCACCTCCTTCGCCTCGTCACGAAGGTAATGTCGGACAGGCTCCTAGGCTCGCCATATTTTGTTCTTGTCCCTGCGAGCTGAGCGCGAATCCGTTCAATCTTGACTCCACGTCCAATCCCTTTGGGGCTGGAAGTCCCTTCAAGCCGGACGGCCTGAAC
>SPAX01000035.1 GCA_005239475.1 Nitrospira sp.
CATCACGGCGAGACACACCAGCAAATTATTGATAGCGTGAGCCAAGATGCCAGGCAACAGACTCCCGGTTTTTTCATACATCCAGGCCCAGAGGACGCCACTCCACAGGACGCTGATGAAGCCGACCAAGCCATAGCCATGGGCGATGGCGAAGATGCTCGCGCTGATCAGTGCGGCCGGCAGGAAGCGGAACTTTCGGCGCAGGATGGCGAACAGAAGGCCGCGAAACGCGAGTTCCTCAAACACGGGCGCAAAGATCACATATTCGACTAAACTCATGGCCGTCTTGGAGGGGGAGGCCCAGACGAGATCTGCGTCGAACCATTCGACCCAGTGACTCGTCAGATGGAACGGCTCCGACAAGCGATCCATCACCCACTCGCCCCACAGGCCAACTGCCACCACCGCCAATACTGCGACCATCAGACGCCCGACACGGGCCCATCCGATTTCCAATCCAAATCCTTCATCGAACGTCATGCCGGCCGGTCGGAAAAGATGATGGTAGGCCAAGAGGAGTAACGGCGCACTCGTCATCGGAATGACCAACGCCCGGAGCCAGACATTGTCAGGTAGGGGATAGATCAAAAACATGGCCGTGAGCATCGCACCGATCGCGCCCCCGCGCAGCAACACCGCCGCGCCGACACCGCCTGGCCACGGCGGCGGCACGCCCGGTTCATGAAGCCTGACGAAACTGGACGGTTCATTCCGCCTGAACCAGAGCAGCACGCACACCACGGTGCCGACGGCCATCGCGCCGAGTTCAACGAGCATCAAGCGATGCGACCAGACAAACTGGCGGTCGACACGCACCGCAGCCTGTTCCTGAATCCTGGCCACCAGTGCGGCATTGTTGGCACGGCGTGCCAGGCGTTCAGCCAAGCGATCGTAGAACCAGCCGGCTGGCAACACCTCTGCCACCTCTGCTTGCCACAAGACGTACCGGTCTGCGTCATGAACCGGTCCTTCGCCATAGGCGGCCATCACCAGGTCGGCGAACTGAGGAAGCGGGTCTTCTGCCCCGGCCCACTCATGCGCGGAGAGGAGCGCCTGCGAGAATTGACCGGCCTCGGCTTGGAGAATCGCCAACTGAAACGGTACCAACGGGTCTTCAGAAATTCCCGCCAGTTCTTGATACCATTCAATCTCGTGCGCCCGTTCAGCCTCGTTGTCGCCAGAGGTCCAGGCAAAGAGCTGTTGTTCCCACTGGGGCGCGCGCTTGAGTCCTTCCTGCACATCCCTGGTCCGACTAACCATCAGACTGAGCGCCTGCTCGGGCGACTCGAGCTTATCCAGCTTGGATGCCGATGCCGACAGCCATGCAAGCGACGCCAGAGCCACTATGAGGAAGAGCGCAGACAACAGCGTAACCCTGGGCGAGAACCGCCCAGAATAGATCCCAATCGTCGGCGGCGCGTCTGTGGCTCGCCACCAGGACTTAGGCTGCTGCGGCTCGTTGAGAGAAACAGCGGCTGATTCAATCATCGTTCGAACTATAACATGCTGTTTTTCTCCCTCGAAACCCCTCGGAGTGGCTAGGGACGAAGGAGACCGTTCAGAATACCCGTGGCTGAAGGCAACTAAACTCCGCTATACTGAGGAACTTTCTTAGCAGGCTGGGGAAAACCTATCGTCGCGCGCGAGACAGGCGGGACGAGCGAGACAGGCCAAGCGCGATGGAAGCCCAATCTGTTCACGTCGCGCCTTTCTCGCATATCTCGCGCTTCACGCGCCACGGTCTGTGGCGCTGGCGGACTGTTTCAGCATCCTGTTAGATCTGGAGTGACATGCCAATGCAGAACTTTATCCCCCCGCGCCGACTACTCCTTGGCCCAGGGCCGAGCATGGTGCATCCGCAAGTCCTGCGTGCGCTCTCAACTCCCCTACTTGGCCACCTGGACCCGGCCTTTCTTGGAGTCATGGACGATATCCAAGCCCTGTTGCGCTTCGTTTTTCAGACCAAGAATCGCTTCACTATCGCGGTCTCCGGCACCGGCTCAGCCGGTATGGAAGCTTCGATCGTGAATATCGTTGAGCCGGGCGATGCGGTGATCGTCGGGGTCAATGGCGTGTTTGGCACAAGATGGGCCACCATCGTCGAACGCTGCGGCGGTAAAGCGATCCGCGTGGAAGCCCCGTGGGGACAGATCATAGAACCAGAGGCTATTGAACAGGCGTTGCGCCGATCCGGCCCGGTGAAAGCCGTGGCCATCGTGCATGCCGAAACCTCGACCGGCGTCTGGCAACCGCTTGAGCCGATTGCCCGCCTCTGCCGCGTCCATGACACGCTCTTCCTGGTCGATGCCGTGACCTCGCTGGGAGGCGCACCGGTCGAGATCGATCGGTGGGACATCGATGTCTGCTATAGCAGCACGCAGAAATGTCTCAGCTGTCCGCCTGGTTTGTCTCCCTTCACCCTCAGTGACCGCGCATTGGCAACCATCAAAGCCCGGCGCACCCCCTGTCAGAGTTGGTACTTGGATATGGCCTTGATCGCGGATTACTGGGCCGAAGGCACCAGAGCCTACCACCACACAGCACCGATCTCGATGCTCTATGCCCTGCGGGAAGCGTTGCGCCTCGTCGAAGAAGAGGGATTACCGGCCCGCTTCGTTCGCCATCAGCTCAATAGCGAGGCCTTGATCGTGGGCTTGACCGAACTCGGGCTTCCTCCCCTTCCCCCAATTGGACATCGACTGCCAATGTTGACCTGTGTCACGGTCCCCTCTCATATTCCTGAAGCCGAGATACGGACGAACTTGCTCTCGACCTATGGCATTGAAATCGGTGGGGGGCTCGGCCCCCTCAAGGGGAAGGTCTGGCGCATCGGCTTGATGGGTGAATCATCGACCGAGGCTCACGTCTTGACCTTGCTCAATGCGCTGGAAGGACTTTTTATCCGAGGCGGCTGGCTTTCCACTCCCGGGGTCGCCCTCCAGGCTGCCTCACGGGTCTATAGCCGCACGGCATCCTGACAGCAGAGGACATCGATACCCCATGATGAAGTCCGTGGCCATTCGCTCGGTGCGCGTCATCGACGGAACCGGTCGGACGATCGAACGGGTCACGGTTGTCATTCGCGGTGCCACAATTGTCGCCGTCGGATCGGATCGAGACCTCTCCCTCCCACGTGGAACCACCAAGATCGATGGCCGGGGACTGACGCTACTACCGGGCTTGATCGACTGTCACGTGCATCTCTGCCTCGGTGCTGAACCGGATGTCGTTGACGCGATCGCCAACGAGACGCCCTCGCTGACATTGCTCAAATCGAGCCGGTCTGCGCGGCAGACCTTGGAGGCAGGCTTCACCACCGTGCGGGACGTGGGGTCGCGAGACCATTCCATCTTTACGTTGCAACGGGCTATCGACACAGGACTTGTTCCCGGACCTCGCATTGTCGCGGCAGGCCTGGCGATATGCATGATCGGCGGCCACGCCAGATTTATCGGTCACGAAGTGGAAGGGATCCAACAAGTACGAGCCGTCGTGCGCGCGCAAATCGCCGCCGGGGCCGCCGTCATTAAAGTCATTGCGTCAGGCGGCGTCCTCACACCCGGCACCTCGCCGGACCAGGCGCAAATGACCGTGGAGGAGCTCCAGGCCGCCGTGGAAGAAGCGCAACGAGCCGGACGGAAAGTCGCCGCCCATGCCCATGGATCGTCGGGGATGAAGAATGCCATCCGCGCCGGAGTCCATTCGATCGAGCATGCCACGCTCATGGACGAAGAAGCCGCAGTCATGATGAAACAGCAGGGTGTCTTTATGGTGCCGACACTCTCTGCACTGGCCACCACTGCCGCCTGTCGACTCGGATGCGGCATTCCCGAAAGCGCCTTAGACAAAGCCAAATCCATGACGAAGCGCCATCAAGTGAGCTTCAAGAAGGCCCTGAGGGACGGAATCCAGATTGCGATGGGCACGGATGCGGGAACGCCCTTTAACTTTCACGGCGAGAACGCCCAGGAACTCGAACGGATGGTCGCTTCCGGAATGAGCCCGATGCAGGCGATTCTCGCCTCGACCTCCGCTGCCGCACGCTTGATCGGGATTCAGGACCAGGTGGGAACTATCGAGAAGGGGAAACTGGCAGACCTCCTGTTGTTCGAGGGCAACCCGCTTCGTCGCATTGACCTGCTCCGCGACCGCAGCCGGATTATCGGAGTAATGCAGGCGGGCAAGTTTGTCGCAGGGCCTCTTTCAAAGACGTGAGGCGTAAAGGGTTAGGGGCATGTGGAGCCGACAGAAAAGGCTCTGCAAAACTCGCTTCTTGTCGCCTTACGCCTAACGCCTCACCCCTTACCGTCTTTCATAGAACAACTCCAGTGCGGCTGCGAAACCCTTCATCCGTCCTTTGAGGAACACCTCCTCAAGCCCTCCCCGTAGCGATCTGACACCTCCCTCATCGCCTCGTTTGACCACGCCTTGGGACAGCAACATCTCTGTCGCCACTTCGACGAGCCGCTGCTTGCGCCCCTCCATCTCAGCCGTGACAAGCTCCTCCATGACCTCCGATGCCCGCTCCCGAATCATCTCTTCCTTGAACGTGTCATACCCTTGATCCGCCACAGTTCGCTCACGAATCACGGCAAGTTCGGCTTTGATCCGCTTCAAGTCTTTCATCAAGACCGCGAACACTTCCTTTCGCCCTTCATCGAAGAGCTTCTGCTCCATCTCGTCGAGGATGACGGCTGGATCAGCCGCTTCATCCCGTGCCGTTTCTTCCCCCCAATTGAGTCGGTCATAGCTCCGACGCTTGTCCGGATCGCCGACGACTTCGTAGGCCGCATTGATCTCACGGATCTTGGGTTCGGCGTGCGTGCTCTCGGGATTGCGGTCAGGATGGTGCTGAAAAACCAGCTTCCGGTAAGCCTTCTTGATCGCGTCGTCGGACGCGTCGCGCGAGACCCCCAGCACCCGATAGAAGTCGATTCGTGCCATGGCGAAGGACTATAGCATGAGGCTTCAGCAGCCTTCACCTTGACTCCTGTATAGAACAACTCTAGCCTGGCGCGGCGAAATGTGGCGCGAGGCACGCGGCAAGGGGCGTGTGGATGGAATCTTGCCCCTAGCCCAGGGCCTCTCGCCTCTCGCCCACAACTGATGCAGACCCAAACTAGAACAACAAGTTCGTGGCGCGATGGTGTCACGCGTTATCAATGGCTGGTCCTGTTTATCGCATGGCTTGGCTGGGTATTCGATGCAATGGACGCGACGATCTACGCGATCGTCCTCCACCCGGCGCTGCATGACTTGCTCCAGTCCCCCGGCGGAACCGTCTCATCTGAGCAAGTCGGCTGGTACGGGGGGATCATCTTCTCCATCTTTCTCATCGGCTGGGCCATCGGTGGGATTTTCTTCGGCGTGGTGGCGGACCATCTTGGTCGCACCAAGACCCTCATCATCACAATCCTCATCTATGCGATCTTCACCGGACTCGCCGCGCTGTCGCAGGACTGGTGGCACCTGGCCATCTATCGCTTTCTGACGGCACTCGGAATCGGAGGAGAATGGGCGGCCGGCGCGGCGCTCGTCGCTGAAACCTGGCCGGAAGAGAAACGCGCAAAAGCCGCGGGCATTCTCCAGTCGGCCTGGGCGGTCGGGTTCTTCCTCGCTGCGTCATTCAATCTACTATTGGCAGGCTATGGCTGGCGGGTGATGTTTGTGATCGGCGTACTCCCGGCCTTTGTATCATTGCTGGTCCGCTGGCATGTGAAGGAGCCGGACCGTTGGACCAAGGCCCACGACCGCGACATGACGATCAGCTCCACACATATGACCGACATCTTTCATCCCCCTTTAAGACGATCCACCGTCGTAGGATCCTCGCTGGCGTTCGTCGCCGTCTTTGGTTTGTGGGGGGCGACAAACTGGGCGCCCACGCTCATCCGCGAGTTGCCAGATCTCAAGGGCTCCGATGCCGCAACCCTGGCGGCCTCTGTGAGCTACGCCATCATGGCCCTCAACGGGGGAGCCCTCTTCGGCTATTTGGGGTTTGGACCGCTGGCAGATAGATTTGGACGGCGCGCAGTGTTTGCCTTTATGTGCCTCGGCAGCTTCGTGATGCTGCCGGTCACGTATCTGCTGCCGACGACCTATGCCGGAGTCTTGATATTGCTGCCGCTGCTGGGATTTTTCAACAACGGCATCTTTAGCGGATTTCCGATCTATCTCCCCGAGCTCTACCCCACCAGGCTGCGCGCCACCGGCGGCGGCTTCTGCTTCAGTGCCGGGCGTGTGCTGGCATCCGCCTCACCGTTTCTTACCGGCTGGCTGGTGACGGAACTCGGCACCTTTGGGCGAGCCGCAAGCACGGTGGCATTAATCTATCTGGTAGGATTGGTGGTCCTACTATTTGCACCTGAGACCAAGGGCAAACCGCTGCCGAAATAACCGTATCTGACTCAACGTCAAACACACCACCCCTTGACATCCCGGCAAAGCGGCTTATGTTATCACCATGACTAACACACCATCACCCAAAGCCCTGACCCACGACGAGAAGAAAGCCGCCGACGCGGCCTTCACAGGCCGCCCCTTCAATGAGGCGTGGTCTGCTTCAGCCCGAGCGGTCTACGACGGTATCGTGAAGGTCTTGCTTCACACAGACGTCGTGATTCACACTCCTTCCAATGTCGAAGAACCCGCGGAGGCTCCTTCCGCGCAGAGTGAACCTCTCCAGCCTCAAGAGCCTCTCGCGCTAGAGCATGTCGGTGGACTAGAGTTAACGGAGGGGAATGTGATGCCTCCAGCCGTTCGAGACCGAGAAGCTGCGATTCAGGCCGGAACCTTGATCGACGTGACGCCGACCGCGCTGCAACTCGGCATCTCGTTCCCTGTCACAATCACCCGACCGCTCTGGGAAATGGGAATTGTCACGAACCACTCACTCCCTGAAGAAGATCAAACCAGCCGGTTGCGCGACATTCTGATGGCCTTTCGCTTGCGCCTGGCCAGTCTGACAACGGTGTCGCCTTTGCTCGACTTTCCGGTTCTGTTGGCCTTGCCGCCGAGCAAGGTGCCTCAGCCGGTGCCGTTGTTTGCCTTCATTCAACCGGACCCTACGCACCAGGCGAACGTGACGCTCTTGTTGCCGAACGAAGTGTCNNTGTCCATCACCTCGCTGAATTANNCAGGATNCTGAAAAAGTCCGCCAGCGCCACAGACCGTGGCGCGTGAAGCGCGAGATATGCGAGAAAGGCGCGACGTGAACAGATTGGGCTTCCATCGCGCTTGGCCTGTTTCGCTCGTCCCGCCTGTCTCACGCGCGACGATAGTTTTTCCCGCAACCTGCTAGACCAGCCGCTTCTGAACAAAGGCGCGTTCCTCCGCCTCCGTTGTAATCATCCCATCAATGCGTGCGTCCAATAATTGGCCCAAGATGGTCCTATACTGCGGTCCTGGCTTCAGCCCCATGGCCTGAAGATCCCGCCCCATCAGTGCCGTCTTAACCGCCCTGTTCTTCACATACGACAATAGATGTCGCTTCAGCAGGCTCAATCGCACCCCGTGCTGTCTGCTTATCTGCTTCGCCAGAAGCAGCACCAGCGCCTCGTCCGAGAGATCTGCCAGGAGGCGATACACCTGCGAGGGCCGTACTGTTCCTTTATCGGTGAGTCTCTTCAGCGCACGATCGATCCGACTTCCTCCAGCACTCACGTTCTTGGCCTGCTCTCGTGAAAGCGCTAACCGCCGGATCATCGCAGCCACCACGTCCGGGCTGGACTCACTCGACAACGCCATGAGATAGACGATCGGCCTGTCGATCACAGAATCAGGGAATCGACGCGCCCACCAGGTGAGCGCCTTGGGAACGGCAGTGACCACTCGCTTCACGTTCTTCGTGTAGCACAGGCGGCGATGAAGGAACCGGAGCAACTTCAATTGGGCCAGCCGCGCGATGGCACGCACTGGATCGTGCTCCGAAAACAGCAACAGGATTTCGTTCTGCAATCGAGGGCCGGAGAGTCGCACGATCAGATTCGTGGAGGCCGCTTGGGCAAGCAGGCGCAAGGTGGCCCGCTCAAGGCGGAACCCGAACCGATGTTCGAACCGGATCGCTCTGAAAATGCGGGTGGGATCGTCTTCGAAACTGCCAACGTGCAGCACGCGGATCGTGCGCGCACGAAGATCGCGCTGCCCTCCATACACGTCGCGCAAGCGACCGAACTGCGCGGCGTTCAGCTGAATCGCCATTGCATTGATCGTGAAGTCTCGGCGGTAGAGATCCTCTTCGATCGACGCCAACTGAACCGTCGGCAGGATAGCGGGCTGGGCGTAGGACTCACGCCTGGTCGTCGCAATATCTATCTTGAGCCCGTCCGGGAAGACCAGCCGCGCCGTCGCAAACCGTTCAAACACCGCCAGCCCAGCCCCATACCGGTCGGCCACCAGCCGCGCGAAGGCGATCCCGTCGCCCTCTACCGTGAGATCGAGGTCCCAGTTCTCCCGCTTCAGCAAGAGATCGCGAACGACTCCGCCGACGAGGTACAAGGACACCCCCCCCTCATCCGCGAGGTCCCCAAGCTCACGAAGAAGAGAAAGACGCTCCCGAGGGAGACGACGCAACAAATCGTTTTGGGTCATCCGATGCTTCATGGCACGCCATTGTAGCAACCTCCTTCTCGATGAGGAACAACGATCCTCATCAACAAGACGGAGCGCTCAGGATACAATCACGAACGCCCCGCTTGACCCCCACACCGCTTCGAATTACCGGTGCCGCCTCCCCTGACGATCGTGCTTCTCGCGGGCGATATGGCGCGAGGCGCGATCCTGTGCGGCGCCAATCCTGGCCCGCTCCCTTTTCGTCATGACGCCATCGGACTTTGCCCTGTCTTCCATCTTGTTGACGTGTTCCTGCTGCTTGTTCAGCCGGTTTGCTTCTCGCTCGTTCAGCTGTCCACTCGCAATCCCCTGATCGATCCGCTGTTCCTGATTCGTTTGCCGCTGATCGATCACAGGCGTTTCAGCCTGGGCATAAGATATCCCAGTCATCAAAAGTAATGCGCTCACCGCGAACAATATCTGCATCATCGATGCCTCCTTCAGGTAGGTGCGTGTTGACGCTAGAACATTCCATCGACACTTCGTCATCTGGACAGCCGAGCCAAATAGTAAAACGAGTCGAGAATGTTTGCAATCAGGATATTCTCACAAATACAGGCATTTACCCAGGCAAATGCCCGACTAGCGGACGTCCTGGAAGAAGACGCGTGGCAGGATCGGCAGGCGGAATTCGACATGGGGGATGATGAGGAGAATGCGCAGGAAGATTTTCCAGACGCCCATTCTCGAAAATTTTCGAGCATCGGTAATGACGGGAGGCGACAGGAGAAACGGGGTGGTGACAGGGATGAGACGTTCGCAGAAGGCGACGTCTTCGAGGATAGGCTGATTGGGAAAGCCTCCGAGTTGATTGAACAATGCGCGGCGGACGAACCGGTTGAAGACTACGAAGGCAACCAGATCCAACTCCATGTCGGCCAAGGGACCAAGCAGATCCGAGGAAACAAAAAAGTCCGGGACACCGTCCGCACTGAAATTACGCGAGGCGACTTTGCGAATTCCATTCAGTAATCCCTATTTCGAATCCGCGCACCCACCCCATGCGCGGTAGTGTCCGTGAACGGGCCGGCCCTGAACAGGTCGGCCCGTTCATTATGAGCCACCACGCGACACAGGAGCCTGTCTGACATTGCCGTTCGTCACGAGGCGAAGGAGGTGCGGCCAGATGCGAGGCCGCAGGCCCGAAAAACACGGAGGTGTATTCGCTGGAATACATTGAGGATTTTTTCGGGCCGAGAACGACGCAGATGGTCGCGGATCGTTCGCCGCAGTAGAACGGTCACTGTCGGACAGGCTCCTATCATCGAGACGACGCCTTCACCGATTTCTGAAAGACAATATCCCCATAGTAGGCCGTGGCGCGCTCCTTCGTATTGTCCGTATCGCTCATGATCGCGACGCCGTTGATCATCGGCGGCTCCTCCCCGAACGCCTTCTTGTAATCTTCGTAAATATTCCGCTCTTCGTCGATCCACCTGCCCACTTTCTGAGTTCCGCTCTCGACGATCACCATCTTGGCAAAGTCGGTATAGGCATTCTCGACGATCGTGCCAACAGGCGCCTTCGCGTCCCAAACATAGTTCAAGGCGGCGATCGGAATATCGCCGAACAGAGCCTGCCCAACTTTGTATTTGAGCATTTTCGAAAAACCGACTTTATCGGGATCGTATTCAAAGGTGACATAGAGCCGGGCCGGAAAGTCGTCGCCCTCCTTGAGGGCCACGTCGCTACGCTGGAGCACGTTGTCGATTTTCCAGCGCCACCGGAAAATCGGGTACTCTTTCGGATCGATCACAACCGGCTTAATCAGGCCGGAGGCCGAGGCCTCGCTTATAGCCTTCACGACCGTCACATCCCCATCCTTCACCACTTCGTAGGAGGTATGATTGGGAATCTTCTTAAAGATGAGCGGCTTCCACCCATCGGGCATCGCCTGTCCGACCGTCCCGTTCGAAAACTTCCCCACTTCGATCACTGAGGGGCTCTCGGCCATGACCGCAACAGGCGCACTCAGCAGCACACTCAGCAGCAGCAGCGACTTTATAGAGCCAACTTTTACTCCAGTCCCACTCTCAGAGGCGGACGTGGGTCGCCTTCTACTGCGCGCATCCCATCGGAAGGCCAAGGCTAAGGTCGAGGTTGAGGGGCGAGAAGCCGCCTGGTCAGATTCATCGTTGCTCGACCTGAGCCTCAACCTTAACCTCTCTCTGTAGGTAAGTGTGCGCGTTCTGCGAACACGGAAGGCGACCACATCCTGCCTCATACCCTTCGCATCCATACAAACAGCTTCATCAGTATGTTTTTTGTCCAGGGCGTGAAATGCGCCTTGCGCCAGAGATTCACCACTTTCTTATTCGCCTCGGCTTGCGTCGGATAGGGATGAATCGTGCCGGCCAGCGTCTTCGCTCCGGCGCCGGCTTTCATCAAGACAGAGAACTCACTAATCATGTCGCCGGCATGGGCCGCTACAATCGTCGCTCCCACAATTTTATCTGTACCTTTCTGAATGTGAATCCTCGCAAAGCCCTCCTCTTCTCCGTCGAGAATCGCGCGATCAACCTCATCAAGTTTGCAGGTGTAGGTTTCCACTTCGAGGCCTTTTTCCCTCGCATCCTTCTCATACATCCCGACATGCGCGACTTCCGGCTCCGTAAAGGTACACCATGGCATGATCAGGGATTCGACGCTGGCATAGCCTAGTCCGAAGGGATGCGGAAACAAGGCATTCTGAATGACGATCTGCGCCATGGCATCGGCGGCATGGGTAAATTTGTAGCGCGAGCAGATATCGCCCGCCGCAAAGATCCTGGGATTCGTCGTCTGCAGCCGCGCGTTCACCTTCACCCCGTTCTTGTCGAACTCGACAGCAACCGCTTCCAACCCAATCCCCTCGACATTCGGGGTGCGGCCGGCGGAGACAAGAATCTCGTCGACTGTCACATCGTACTGCTGACCGTGCGACTCCACGGTGAGCCGCTTTCCTCCGGCGGTCTTTTCTACTGTCAGCTCTTTCCCGCAGCAGAGCAGCTTGACCCCATCACGCAACATGTGCTGCTCCACGATCTCAGCTGCGTCGCGGTCTTCATTCGGCATGACGCCGTGCAGCGCTTCAATGAGGTAGACCTGGCTCCCGAAGCGAGCGAACGACTGGGCCAATTCACAGCCGATGGGACCGGCGCCGATCACCCCGATGCGTTGCGGCAATTCCGTCAATGAGAACACCGTTTCATTATTGAGATAGCCCGCCTCTTTCAATCCGGAAATGGGAAGGGACGACGCCCGTGCTCCTGTGCAGACAGCCGCCTTCACAAAATTCAACGTTCGATCGCCAGCCGGCCCTTCCACCTGGATCGTTTTCCCATCGGTGAAGCATCCGTTCCCGATGTAGACATCCACGCCTAACTTCGTATAGCGATGGATCGAATCGTTATGGCTGATCCGTGCGCGCAGCTTACGCATACGTGCCATGGCTGCGCCAAAATCGTACTTCACACCGGGAGGAATATGCAGGCCGAATTCCTCAGCGTTCCGCAAATCGGCCCACGCCCGCGCCGCGCGAATCATGGCCTTTGAGGGCACGCAGCCGACGTTCAGACAGTCGCCGCCCATTAAATGTTTTTCGATTAAGGCCACTTTGGCTCCAAGGCTCGCGGCAATGACGGCCGTGATCAATCCTGCCGTCCCAGCCCCGATGACCACAATATTGTAGCGGCCAGCCGGTTCTGGATTGACCCAGTTCGAGGGATGCACGTTGCTGACGAGCGTGCGATTGTACTCGTCATCCGGGAGCACCAAACTCTCTTCATGGTGACTCATCACAACGATCCTCTCTGACGGCTGTGTGACCATCTCGTCACTCCCACTTTTCTTCTACGCTTCACGTTTCACGCCTCACGTTTCACGGGGTTTGCAGTCATGCGGGCTCGCTCGCGAACTTCTTGTAGAGGATGGGCACCATCGCCAGCAGTCCGAGCAACGTGAAGGCCAGCAACACATTCGGTGAGGCAATCTCTTGCAAGGAATTGATCGAACCGAGCTGCCGCCCGGCATACGCAAAGACGAAACTTCCCGGGATGATTCCAATGGCGGTCGCAGTCATGTAAGTGCCAAGGCTCACACGCGTGAGACCCGAGACCATGTTGACGAGAAAGAACGGAAAGAGGGGGATCAAACGCAAGGTCATCAAATAATTGAAGGCGTTCTTCGAGAATCCCGCTTGGATCGATCCGAGTCTGCTGCCGAATCTCTGCTCCACCCAATCACGAAGTAGATACCGTGCCGCCAGAAACGCCAGCGTCGCGCCGGTCGTCGCGCCAATATTGACGAAGACCGTCCCAAAGACGCTTCCGAAGAGGAACCCGCCGGCAAGAGTCAGAATCACCGCACCTGGGAGCGACAGGCCCGTGACCGCAATATAGGCCAAGATAAACAATCCGACCGCAGTCGCATAGTTCGCCTCCGTAAAGGCCAGCAGGTGATCGCGATTCTCTTTCAGGGCATTCAGCGAGAGAAACTCCCCAAGATCGAAATAGAAAAACGCGCCCATCGCCACGGCGATAGCTGCCCCGATCATGATCTTGCCGGTGCTCGACCCGCCCGCAGGAATAGTAGGTGGCATGGGATTCGTCATGGCTGTATGTCAAGATATCATGGGGGGCTCCTATCGTCGCTGTCAATGTGGCCTGCTACACAGTCAGTCTGCGGCCTCCCCACTTTTCTTGCAAATCTTACAAACCAAGTGGCCAAAGGGAAGGAATTCCGCGCACAGCGTACCACTGACTCTACGAGTAATCAGAGACTTTGGATCGGGACAACGAAGTAGGCTGAGGTGAGGCGAACGTTGCGGTTGAGGCTAAGGATGAGGGAGGAACATTTCCACTTTTACGCCAGCAGGCTCAGCCTCAACCTGAGCCTAAACCTTCCAATTACTGCCGCTGATGAGTGGAGAGGTCGCGATCCATATCGAGCCGGCCGAACGCCCGTTCAACTGGGTCTATCTTCCCATCTTGGTTACGATCGAGCTCTTGGAAATGGTCGTGGGTCAGCTCAGGAGTGTGCGGGTCAGGAACACCTGCACTAAGATGATTCCGACGAGGATCGTAGCGCTGCGGGCTTTCCAGCATGCCGTGATACATGAGATCCGTTCTTGGCTGCACGACGACTTTCGGCACCCCCTTCTTATGAATTTTCATGCGTCGATGGCGCT
Source organism: Nitrospira sp. (assembly GCA_005239475.1). Lineage (GTDB taxonomy): Bacteria > Nitrospirota > Nitrospiria > Nitrospirales > Nitrospiraceae > Palsa-1315. The sequence continues at coordinate 13,778 of SPAX01000035.1, forward strand.
TCGGACTCTTCAGCTTGAGCTCAGTCGGTACCGGCTTGACTTGCGTCTGAATAGCCTCCGGTTGGCGCTCAGTGGCAGCGGGTATGGGGCCCTTCTTGGCACGCTGGATAGACAGGTTTTGCCCTTGCTCGGATTGTTGCTTGGTAGGCTTAGCTACAACGACGACCGGAGCCGGCTCTTTTGTTTTTTTGGTTGCCGCAATCGTCAGTCCAACCGTAGTCGCGAGTAAGGCTACAGAGCAGACCGCTCCGAGTACAACAAGTTCCAGGAGCCTGTTCGGCATTGCCTTCGTAACGAGGGGAACGAGGTGCGGCCAGATGCGAGGCCGCAGGCCCGGGAAAGCTGGAGGTGTATTCGCTGGGATACATTGAGGATTTTTTCGGGCCGAGAACGAAGCAGATGATCTGCGGATCCTCCGCCGCAGTAGAAAGGCCAATATCGGACAGACTGCTACGATCCCCCTCCTCATACCCCTCCCATTTGTGAATTCCTTCAAGTGTAGCAGGTCTGGCCAATTGCTAAGCATTGTAGCGAGTTAGACGACGTTGTCTATCCCGTATTCAGTGGCCTCATACTTGTAAGACGAGACCTTCTTGCCCTACTCTGTGCGTGGGAGGCCAACATATGGATGAAGCTAGTCGTTTAACCAAGACGAAAGAACAGTGGGCGAAGGCCCGGCGTGGCGGTGAAGAACGGGAAGTGTTTTACGAAGGAGACGCCCGCCTCCCACCGGGACAGCACCTCGTCGAGACCTGGCCTGTGCTCGATCTCGGTCAAAAACCTGCCATTCCACTCTCGGAATGGAAACTTGCCATCGGCGGATTCGTGGCTCATCCCATCACGTGGACCTGGGAAGAGTTTCTCTCCCAGCCCCAGTTCAAGAATGTCTCCGACTTCCACTGCGTCACGAGCTGGAGTCGGTTCGACAACGAATGGGAGGGAGTCAGTTTCAAACACATTCTGTCCGTGGTAAAGCCGCTGTCTTCGGCGAAGTTCGTCCTCTTTAAATCGTTCGACGACTACACGACCAATTTGCCGCTTGAAGCCTGCGACGATCAGGACGTGCTGCTGACCTACAAATGGAACGGTAAGCCCCTCACGAAAGAACATGGCGGGCCGGTGCGAGTCATCGTACCAAAGCGCTATGCCTGGAAAGGCGCCAAGTGGGTGAAGGAGATTACATTTTCGGATAAGGATGAAAAGGGGTTCTGGGAAGTGCGGGGCTACTCGAACAGCGGGTTTCCCTGGGAGAATGATCGATATGGGTGAGAGCGTCTAGCAGGATGCTGAAAAAGCCCGCCAGCCTCGTTCTCGGCTCATCGAAATCCTCAACGGGGACCCGGCCGCCTCACCGACTCGGCGGCGCGCACAGACGTGGTGCTCCTTATTCGTCGCACCGTGCGCCCCGAGGGTACGCCTCCGGGTTCGACTCGCCTGCGGCCTTGCTCGGGGCAAGGCGCGTCTCGGTGCGCCGGGGTTGAGTGGGTGAGAAGTCTGGCCTTTTTGAGCATCCTGCGTGATGTTCTCCCGTTACTCCAAACGTGTAGGTCAGTGAAATTCTGGTCTGCCACAATAGTTTTCCCGCAGCCTGGTTCGCCCATTGTCTCCATCGCCTCCTTGTGATTTAATCCGTACGGTTAATCGTCCGCAAAACGGCCAGCAAGGCTGATCCGCTCCCACTGGAATCATCACGAGCCATACCGCTGTCATTCCTCTTCCATTAACGAGAACCGGTACACAAACATTCATGCACACGTTCGGCCAACGTTTCTCAATCGTATTACTCTGTGTCGCATTGTGCGTCGGGGTAGCCGGCAGTGCCGCAGCCACGCCCTCATCACGTTCAAGCGACACCTACATCCGGCAAATTGACGATCTCTCCGCGCTCTGGAGTTTCTACAAACAGACCTACATCCAGAATGGCCGGGTCGTCAGCCTGGACGAAAACGGCATCACGACGTCGGAGGGACAAGGCTACGCCATGCTCCGCGCCGTATGGTCGAATGATCGTGCGACGTTCAACATCGTCTGGGCTTGGACGAAGCAACACCTCCAAGTCCGCGACGACAAGCTGTTTGCCTGGAAGTGGAAAGGGACCGTGCTCGATAGGAACTCGGCGGCGGACGCCGATACCGACATTGCGCTCGCCCTCATCCTGGCCGCTCGACGATTCGACCATCCGGCGTTTGAGCAGGAATCGCTGGCCATCATCAATTCGATCTGGAACCAGGAGATGGTTCACATCGGCTCGCGCGCCTATGTGACCGCCGGCAATTGGGCGCGCGATGAGGACTATGCGACGATCCACGTCGCCTACCTGGCCCCCTATGCCTATGACATCTTCGCTTCCGTCGATTCTCACCATCCATGGGCCCATGCGATCGAGTCCAGCTATGCCATTCTGCACTGGCTCTACGATGAAGAAGCCCTGCCCGTCCCTCCGGAACTCATCTATCTGGACCGACACACCGGCCAATTGACCGTCCGGCATCCCGTGACCGGGGCCTCGTCCTCGTTCAGCTATGATGCCTTCCCGATCTTTTGGCGAGTGGCGCTCGATGCCGCCTGGTTCAGACGATCTGAAGGTCCTTTGCGGCAAAAGATGCTGGAATTTTTCCAGCGCGAATGGAAGGCCCACGGCGTATTTGTCGATCGCTATTCACTCAAGGGGTTGCCCCTTTCGTCGAGTGAAGGCCTTCCACTCTATGCCACCGTTCATGCCTTGGCCTTCCAGGAACAGCACGGCCTCGCCCGCCTGCTGAGCGAAAACAAACTCGCCTCGCTCGAAGCCGGGGCCCTCGCTGGGAAACGACTCCCCTACTATGTCCAGAACTGGCTGTGGTTCGGACAGGCCGTGACCCTATCGCAAGCCCGCCACTACGACGAGTTCTTGGGATTCTTGCGACCGTTCGACGTGGTCGGGTTCTCGGATCACTTCCCTTGGGAACTCTTCGCCGTCACCATCATGCTGTACCTGATCGCCCGGTGGCATCCGGTCCTCAAGTTCGCCTTTCTGATCTGCGGGTTGAGTCTCTGTCTCCGCTATCTCCACTGGCGGCTCTTCCACACGTTGAACTTTATGGAAACCGGCGGCCTGTTTATCAGTGTGGCCCTGTGGGCGGCCGAACTCTATGCTTTCTCCACCGTCGTGCTGCTGTGCGTCCAGGTGGGAGTAGGCTGGAGACGTCAACCTGTCCATCCCCCTGAGTCAACGCAAGGCTTCGCTCCATCGGTCGACATCTTCATTCCGATCTATTCCGAATCCTGCGAGATCCTGGAAAAGACCCTGATTGGAGCCTCCGCGATGGAGTACGGCCACACACGGATTTACGTGTTGGATGACAGCCATCGAAAAGAGGTTTGCCGGCTGGCTGAACGGTTCGGGGCGACCTACATCGAGGGCCCTCGTCAACATGCGAAAGCAGGCAACCTGAACCACGCCTTGACGCAGACCAATGGCGAGCTGATCGTGGTGTTCGACACAGACCATATTCCGGTAACGACATTTCTGATGGAGACCGTCCCGTTTTTCACAGATCCCAAAATGGGCTTTGTTCAAACTCCTCACCACTTCTACAACCAGGATATCTTTCAACGGGCCCTCGCCGCCGGCCCACGCATTCCGAACGAACAGGACCTGTTCAATCACGCAATCCAAAGCGGGCGCCAAGGCTGGCACGGTGCGTTCTTCGTCGGCAGCGGGGCCGTCTTCCGGCGGTCGGCGATCGCCGAGTTGAACGGATTCAATTTAATGAGCATCACGGAAGACATTCACACCAGCCAGCACCTCCATGCCAGGGGATGGAAGTCCGCCTTCGTGGACAAGAACTTGGCGGTCGGGCTCACGGCGGAGAACCTCGCGTCCTATATCGTCCAGCGCCGGCGCTGGATGTTGGGCTGTCTCCAGATTTTCTTCAAAGACAACCCGCTCCTGTGCCGAGGGCTGTCGCTCCGGCACCGGCTCGGTTACTTCGCCTCCCTCTACTACTTCTTCTTCCCGATCGCGCGGGTGGTGTTTTGGATCACCCCCCTCTACTTTCTAATGTTTCACCTCCATCCGATTTTCGCCGATGTCTCCATCCTTGTTGCCTATCTGCTGCCCTTCATGATCGTCCTCCCGATGATCTCGGCCGCCCTGCTTCCCGGCTGGCCCAGGCTCATGTGGTCGTCTTTGTATGAAGGTCCGGTGAGTCTTCCGCTGTTCCGGTCGATGTTCGATCTGCTCCTCCCCAAGAACTTGGGGTTCAAGGTCACCCCCAAGGGCCTGCTCTCGGAGCATCGCTCGTTCGACTGGCGATCCTCCGCCAGTCTGGCCATCGCCACCATCATCACCCTCGCCGCGATTGCAAAAGGTCTGTGGGAGTTCTGGTATTTCGGCATCGAGAAGGACGCCTACTTCTTCAATCTCAGTTGGGCCTCCTTTAATCTGTTAACCCTGTTGGTCGGACTGCTGATAGCCTGGGAAAAACCTCAACGCCGCACGGAGGAACGCATCCTCAAGCCGATTCGGTTCGAACTACGGACCGACAATCTGTGCGTCCAAGGGACGACGCACGACGTGAGTCTGACCGGCGTATCCTGGTGTGGGGCACCGCCCGATCCACTCCCTGCGACCATGGAAATCAGATTGCTCGACAAGATACCCTTCACTTGCCAGGTCCGGCTGGTCTATCATGACCGACTGTCAGGACAGGGCACCCGCTGCGGACTGGTCTTTCTCAACCTTTCTGAAGAAAATCGTCGTCTCTTGCTGCTCAACCTCTATACCGATCCCGCCACATGGAGGGAAGCCCATGCGAACCGCCTGCGCAGCAGTGTCCTGATGGCGAGTCACTTGCTTATCGGCTTGCTGAAGCACTTCACACCCCTGCGCCTCAGGCGGAGGCAGATCCCCAGACAATGGAGGCTCCAGATCACCCAGGTTCAGATCGGAGAGAGACGGCACCGCGTGGTCCTGAGGGATCAGTCCGCAAGCGGCCTCGGTCTGCTGATCTTCGCCAAAGAGATTCCACTTACAACAACGTGGCTGGTACAGGACATCAGTGGGCAAAAGACGCCCTATCGCCCCATCTACCGCACCAGACTGTGCGGCATGGTGCCGCGGGTGGGTCTCCAGGCCCTCCCCTCGACGTCCGCCTCACAGAGACCGCTCGCATTCGGCTTGATGCGTCAGGAACCATAATGCAGGAAAGGCTCCAGACTCTTATGAAAATACGCGCCCTTGCCTTAATCAGTCTCACGTTTTTGATAATGCTCGGGCTCAACCAGCGCGCGGGCGCGGAAGACTTTACGGAATCATGGTATCTGTCGCGCGGGCGCGCCAACATGGAGATTGAAAACTACAAAGCGGCCATCGAAGCCTACGAGAAGGTGGTGGAACACAACCCGAACCACCGTGAGGCCATGCGCAGCCTCGGCCTCGCCTATGAAAGGCAGGGGCTCAAGGACAAAGCCATCGAGACATTCGACCGCTATCTCGCCAAATACGACGACGACCCGGAGATTGCCTTTGACCAGGCACAGGCCCTGGAGTGGTCGCGCTATGCCTACCGCGAAAATGATATGTTGAAGTATTACCGCATGGGGCTGACGCGCAAAGACGATTCCACGATGCGCCTCAAGTACGCGATGCACCTGGCGCGGCACAAGGAGAGCAGCCAGGAAGCCATCGTGCAATACGACAAAGTCCTCGACCGACAGCCCCGTAATTCCGAGGCGCACCGAGGGCTGGCAAAAGCCTATGCCTGGCTGGAGAACAACGATCAGGCTCTTTATCATGCGAATCTGGCACGGCAGTCTGCGAGGCGAGAGCCAGGCGATCTGACCACTCTGCGCCAAGACATGCTCAAGGGGCGCGAGCCAACGGTCGAAGGGGTGTTCGGCGTCCTGGCCCAGCCCGAGAAACCGTTCGAACTCTACGGGGTTCGAATTGGATCGCGGGGCAAGATCGATCTCACACCCTTCACCACCACAATCCTCGAAGTCGGAACCGAACATTTTCGGAGTTCATCAGAGAATCGGACAGGCGGCTATCTCTCATTGGGGAATCAGATCCGATTCAACCCATCGAATCGATTCGACGCCACTCTGGAACACCACGGAGCCCCCCACGGCGACGGGCTCGCGTACAAATTCGAGTACACATACGAGAGTCCATCCTTTTCGATCCGCCCGGGTGTGAAGCGAGAGTTCAAATATGACTCCTTTGCTTCGTTCGCCGGATCGCGGACCACCGGACAGCTGATCGGCCTTGCTCGTTCAACCCTGTTTTACAGCACGGTCACATTCGATGCGGGATCGGTTCACGTCAATGTCACGCCCTTCGCCGGCTGGGTGACGTCTGAGGCCCTGAGCTCGAACGACCAAATCGGGCTGGACCTCAAGGCCTCCCTCCCTCTCTGGCAAACGGACCGTTGGGACCTGTCGACCGAATATCTCTTTTACCTGACCCATTACGGAGAAAATCAGAGTGGGTTTGTCTCCAGTACGAGAGAACCCTTGCCGGGTGGATACTTCAGCCCTCAGGTGTTCGTGAATCAGATTCCTCGGCTGGCCGCCACCTACACCTTGGAGAACAAGGACGAGTTCTCGTTTGCCGCAGGTCCGGCAGCCCAGTACATCGACGAATCGACTCAAACGCCAGCCTTTCGTATCGGAGGCGATGCCCACGCCACCTATACTAATCACCTCTCGAGGGTATGGTTGTTGAAATTAATGGGTGACTACACTCAGATATCCACAATCTACACGCGCGTTCAGTTCAACGCTTTGTTGGTGTATACGTTCTACTAGCAGGATGCTGAAAAAGTCCGCCAGCTTCGTTCTCAGCTCATCGAAATCCTCAACGTACCCCCAAGGGTACGCCTCCGGTTTCGACTCGCCTGCGGCCTTGCCAGCGGAATGGCGCGTCTTGGTGCGCCGGGGTTAGACAGGTGAGAAATCTGGCCTTTTTGAGCATCCTCCATAAGAAACTCTTCTCCGGCAGGGAAACTCCGAATCGCCCTAGAGTCAGTTACTCACGACAAGTTGCTCATCATGCCGCCAGTTGCCTGAGCACAGGCTTGAGGCGCTTGCGAACTTGTCGATGCAAGCAGTCCTCAACTGCATCGATCAGCATATTCAGCCGTGCATGCTGGAAACCCACCCGTTTCAGACAAGGATCGCTCAACAGTCCGACGAGAAGGCTCATCGCCGTGACAGAGAGCCACACAATGAGCGTAGCCCCCATGACTTGCCAGAACGATGGATTCGGCGGAAAGACCGAATAAAATGCCGATCCGAGACCGGCGCCGAATATAAACGTGGAGGCCGCCGCCGCCTTGGCCCTATTTCTGGCGAGCAAGTCGCCGATTCCTGAAATGCCGAGAGAGTGATCGCCGAAGAAGAGCCACCCCATCGCCAGCGTCAACACCGTCGCTGTGGTATCCAACATCACTATGCGTCCTGCAGAATGCTTGGCAACGAGACGGGGGATGTCGGAAAGTTCCCTCAGCGCTCCGTCAGAAAGTACGCCTGATGCGAGCATGGGACCCACCTGTTTGTGGCGTTTCATGCGTTCGACCAGCCCGTTCGGGGAGGCCCGCCGGTCACCAATCGCACAAGGCCAATCCAGCAACTCTGTGGCAATCAGCCGTTCAATTTCTCTCTGATAACGCGTTTTGAAACCCGTCGGCACAAGAGTCATCAGGCCGGCGCCGGAGCGCCAGCCCAACTTCACAGGAACCTCGATGAGCTTTTTCAAAATGAGCGACGGGATCGACCACAGTGCATTGATCGGATGGCACAGCAGATCGCTCACGAGAGACCGTTTCTGCAGCGCAATGGTTTCCTGAAGAGAAAAGTGCCGTTCCACAAAGCCGTCCACGCGTCCGCGGCATTCAGCGACGTATTGTTCGATGCATTCTTCAATGGCCAGAATCGCGGTGGCTGTCTGCTGGTCATTCATCGGAATAGATCGGGTATCGATAAGAGAGAGATGCCGAGGTAACTGCTAAAACACCTTGCGATACTGACTCCAGTGCGGTCACTGTCGTTACTCCGATAGCATGCACTGCCCGCGATAACTCACTTGCATCCGTAGACAGGGCCGTGCTTGCATGTTGCGACACCAGAGCACGGCCCCTCTTAAGAACCACCTTAGCCTACTATCAGATAACCGCAGCTAATCCCTGTCCTTATCTTTCCAGCGCCCTTTTCCACGACCATTCCCATTCCCGTGCCCATGCTTCTTGAAATGACCGTGCCCCCTATACTTGACTCTGTGTTCATCGTAGTAACGGTAGGGTTGATCAGTCTCCAACTCGATGCTGACATAATCGCTCGTATCGAGTACCACGGCGGAGGGAAGCGCCATCGTCATTTGCCAATTGCCCCCGTTCAGATAAAAGTAGCCTCCTGTAGCGACATTAAAATACACACCACTCGACGGATAGTAATAATAGCGGTACCTGACCTCCTTCGCTCGGCGCCCATGAGCTGGGGCCCAGGGCGGCGGGCCGCCTCGCGGAGCCTCGACGATGACAGGTGGCGGAGCACTGCCTCCGATTGATACTCCGACACCGACACGAGGATTGTGCCCGTCTGTCGCGCATCCCGCAAGCAGCAGGGCCCCGATTCCAGTCAGCAGCAGCTTTTTCATCATAAGTCCCCCTGGTCTGCGTGAGTTGGTAAGAAGCCGTTTCCCCGAACCCTGGCGGCGTCTCTCTATGGGAGGGGAGGCACCGGCCGGAACACCATCGGATCTGTATAGCAAACCCAATGCCTCTTCCTCCCGCCAGGAACCTCGGGAATGACCGAAAGATTCCACCTGCGTAATGTGCTGATAATTCAGTCTATCCGCTGTCTGAATCTGGGCAGCCCCTGCCAGGCGATCCTGCGCAGGTCCGCATGCTGGCTTTGCCCTAAACAATTTCTTGTCTTCTTCAGACAACTCTGGACACGGAGCCGACACTATTCGGACAGGGGCGGATCCAGGGGTCTCGTTGTAAGACTGGTCGCCCATTGATGATGGATGATGGATAGTGACGCAGTCCTTTGTTGACAGGCCGTGCAGGGAGATTTATTTCGGTTCGGCCTCTCGGGATAGGCGAAGTATTTGAACGAGCTACCCGGACTCTATCAGCGATTGAAGATGAACCTGCAAGAGGGACTCGGCTTTCTGCATGCCGACCTTCACACGTCCGATACCTCTTTTCTGATACCTCTTTTCTGATACCAATCGGCGTGGGCCTGGACTTCGCCCTGAATCAGCTGGTGAGTCTTACCTCCACCTTCTTACTCAACTTCACGGATATCGACACGGGACGAAGGACGGGCACCAACGTGATGCCGGAGCTGACGTTCGGCGGGATGGTCGAAACACGTGTCGCGATGGGCTGCTCCTTCAGCCTGGGCCAGGGACTCGGCACCTTCGACGTGCTCGACCTCGACACCCCCCTCTTGCTGGCCAGTGATCCCGTCACGGGTGGCTACCGATATGAAGGTTCACGCCTGCGACCCTGGTCAGAAACAGGCCTCGACATGAAAGCAAGCCCTTCCCTGAATGCCACCACCATCGAGTAACAGGCTGCTCAAAAAGGCCGTCCAGCAAGGCCGCAGCAAGCGAAGCGGCGAGGCGTACGCTGAGGTACGTTGAGCCTCTGAACGAAGCGAGAACGCCGCTGGCGGACTTTTTCAGCATCCTGATAGATCAACCGCTCGCTTCGTCACACTTCTTGCAATTCAAGGTTTCGCCGAGATGCTGTCTCCGGCCTCCCTCTGTCACGACCCAGGGCCGACTCGTCATCGGTGGCTGGTGACGCACATGCTGACCATGACCGCATTGTAGATCGGCCACCCAATCGCCATATTCGTCCAAATGAAATCCGACAATGGGTTGATGCACGTACAAACCTCCTTCACATCCTCGTTATCGATTCCTTAGGGGTATGCTACACTTGCGCGCATGCTAACACGAACGGAGGAGCACGCGAGATGAGGCAGTCTGATTCGAGAATCGACTTCGTGGGAGTCGGACGGATGGGGGCCAACATGGCCCGGCGGTTGCGGGATCGACAGGAAACAATCGTGGCCGTGTACGATAGGGATCACACCACAGCCACCAACCTTGCG
>SPAX01000036.1 GCA_005239475.1 Nitrospira sp.
TGTCACAGAGGCGATCATGAGCGCCCGAGTGGACATCGTCGCCGCGGGCGGAAACCGATACAGGACGTAAAACAACAGGGCCGTGGCAGCCACACCGAGCGCCTTGCTGAGCGCGACCAATCCCGGCTGTAAAAGACCGCTCCACGAGGGGTACCGTTCGGTGAATGCCAGGGCCACCGTCAGAAGCCAGGTCGAACCGACTGCGAGAAGCACCAGCAGCGCCGTGAGCCCCATCATGAGCAGATCGACCTTCATTCCTTCGACAAGCGTGCGTTCCTGTTTTACCTGAAAAACTCGGTTCAGCACGGTGTGGACTGAACCGAAAAGAAATGTGCTGAAGAGAAAGAAGGAGGCAAATCCGACAAACCCGAGGAGCCCACGATCGGCCACGATCACAGACAGATTGTCAGCCAAGGCTTGTTGGGAGCGTGGCAGGAAGGCCTTCAGCACCGACTGCACTTCGTGCATCGCCCGCTCGGAGTCCAGCACCGTATGCCCGAGCAGGGAGATCATCAACAGTGACACGGGGATGAAGTATAGCAGCAGATTGAAGGCCAACGCACTGGCGAGAAACAATCCGCCGTCCGCAATGAACTTGCGCAAGGCCTTAGCGCAATGGAGCCAAACCGAAACGAGTTTTTCCGTCATGCTTGCATTCACACGTCGCCTCGTCCTATGACCAAAGCGATTCGTCCGACCCGATAGCTCTCCAAAGAGCCATACTGATCGCCACGACGAGGGGACCCGTGACGATTCCAATCAGTCCGAAGAATTCGTCGTCGCACTGCTTCAAGTTTGATTACGCGCGAAATTCTCCCGGGCTCCTTTGCTCGCGGATCACCCCTGCCATCAGGAGAACCCGATCGAGCTTGGTCCAGTCCTCCCATGTACTCCCGGAAGGCCCGACTTTGATTCGCCACGACGGATACGCATGATCACCGGGTATATTTGGTGTCTGGATATCCCCCAACAGATCTTCCAAGGAGAGAAGGAGGAGCCGACTGGGCGTGCGGGCGACATATGCATATACCGCTCGACAGAGTTCGTCAGTCAACATCGGGACAGCTTCAGCCGATCGCGGGCAGCCCTTCGGAAGCAACCCCTCTTTCGCCAAAGCGTCCAGCAGCGCCTGTTTGTCCCGCGCGCGCGTTGCCAAATCCCGCGCGCGCCACTGGGGCTTGGTATAGAGGTTAAGTTGCGCCTTCAACTCAATATCGATCGCGGCCGATCCAAAACCCCCGGAGCGTCGGCAGATCGTGCGTCGCGACGGCAGCCGCCGCATGGCGGGGAAATCGAGACGGCCTCGCAAACCGTCCCTTGGTCGTTTGCTCAAAAAGGAGCAGTCGATACGACAACAACCCGCCCGCCATCAATTGGGCTCGGATGGCCGGAGTGACCGTTCCCAGATCTTCGCCGATGACCATGGTCTTCTGCCGATGGCTCTCAAGTGCCAGAATACCTAGAAAATCTTCCGATGGGTATCGCACATAGGTTCCCTCGGCCGGAACGAGTCCGGTAGGAATCCAGAAGAGCCGGAACAGCCCCATGGCATGATCGATTCGGATAATACCGCAGGCCTGCATCGTCCGGCGATAACAGCCCGCAAACAGCCGGTATCCGGCCATCCGAATTTGCCGGGGGTGAAACGGAGCCAGATTCCATCGTTGCCCGTTGGGCGAGAACAACTCCGGCGGTGTCCCGATCGAGGCTTCCGCCACAAGCTGATCCTGAAAAGCCCAGGCATCGGCCCCCTGCGGATCGATCCCGACGGCCATATCCTTATACAGACCGATGGCCATGCCGGCGCGCTTCGCTGAAGCTTGCACCGAGGCGACTTGCTGCTGGCACTGCCACTCCACATACTGAAAAAATTGGATGCGGCTGCGAGAACGGGCCGCTATGCGCTGCACCGCCGGCGAATCGGGATGTCGGTAGGCCTTGGGCCACGAGGCCCATCCTTGTGAGCCGGTTCCTGCCACTCCCTCGCGGCGGAGCATCCGCTCCTCCAACGTTCGAAACAGCGCAAACCTCGCCAAGCCTCTCCCTCCTCACGAACAAAGCGGTGGAACACCGTAGCCCTGCCAGTCTTGCGTACCAGATGGCGGCGTTGAAACACACGAAAGAGCGCTTCCATGCTGTCCACTTCATCCGTTCGACGGCTTCATACTGCACCATCGGACTCCGGCGCAGCGATGCGAGCCTGGCCTGAAAGGTCTGGGCCTTCACCTTGGCTTGGAGGGAAGGAGCTTCCCGAAATTCATGAATGCCTTCGAGATCCAGATACAGGGGATGATGAAAGAGGCGGCTGGACGGCGAATAGGGACTCACTTGCCCGGGCGGAAGGGCATGCAGGGGGTTCACGCCGAGGAGGTCCGCGCCAAGCTCGGTGCCCACCCATCGGATCACGTCCTTGAGATCCCGGAAATCCCCGATACCCCAGTTTCTCCGGCTTCGAAGCCCATAGAGTTGAATCGTGAGGCCCCAGGCCCGACGGGACCCCCTCACGCGTGGGTGGAGATAGCTGGAAGATGGGACAACGATGACGGCCATTGTGGCGTGCTGGGTGTCTCGCGGTCCGGATGCCTCCAGAGATAGGGAATGGTAACCGAGAGGTAGTTTGGTGGGAAACGGCATAGCGACTTCCTGATAGCCTACGCCGTCCACAATAGCCCTGCTCACAACTATAAGCTTTCTGCCGGATACTCGCTTGGTTGTTGTCCCACCCCGTTCCCGCTTCGTCTCCATACAAAGCGGAGTCGGTGAAGTTCGTCCTGGTCTACAGGCAGACGGACGGCGAATGTGTCGGGCAACCGATCCACGCGCACCACCATCACAGGGTCCACCAGCTCGCGCCAGCGCCCTGAACGAGACTCGCGCAGGCTCATGCGCACCTGTTCGGGCGTTTCCACTTGCACACCCATGACCGTGAGAATCCGGCTGAGGCTTTGAGCGGTCACTTGGCGGCGTACGCCGCCTTCATCGACATAAGAAGTGGCCGCGCCAAATGAGGCTGCCAACTGGTGGAGTCGATCGATTCCGCCGTCGGTCTTCGTCAATCCGCTTTTGCTCACGCGATGTTTTTTCGATGGCTTGTCCTTCTGCGCCTTCAATTCCATGCATTCCTTTCCATGCAACACGCTTTTCTGTCCCCCCCCTTTCTTAGCACGCACCGTGGGCTTAGGATAGGGTGGACTGCACATCAGTAGCGAAGGAGGGAGATACGATGGTCCTGCGTGAACACATCGAACTTTTCATCAAGGCCGAACTCTGGAACTCCTATGAATTGCTCGGCCCCCATCAGACCTCCGTCGAGGGCAAACAAACCCTTTCGGTCCTGGCCTTCGTCCCGGACGCTCGGGAGACACGATTCATCTCGGATGTCTCAGGCAGCCGGCCGATTCAAATGAAGCGTGTCCATGAAGCAGGCTTGTTCGAAGCGGTCCTGCCCAAGCCGAACGGGACTTCCCGGTATCGCCTGCAGGTCACGGATTCGGAGGGTACCGTCACCGTACGCCACGATCCCTACGCGTTCCAACCGCTGCTCACGGATCTTGAGCTCCATCTGTTCGCCGAAGGTCGGTTATACAAGGCCTATGACACATTAGGCGCCCACGTACGAACCGTGGACGGTGTATCCGGGGTCCACTTTGTGGTCTGGGCCCCCAACGCACAACGCGTGAGCGTCGTCGGGGAATTCAATCGCTGGGATGGACGCTGCCACCAGATGACCAACCGTGGAGCGACAGGCCTGTGGGAACTGTTCATCCCAGATCTTCCCGAAGGCACGCTCTATAAATATGAGCTCCGCGCAAGGAACCAAAAAGCCCCTTTTCTGAAGGCCGACCCCTACGCCTTTGGGGCAGAGTTGCGACCGCGAACCGCCTCCATCGTCCGCGACCTCTCAACCTATCGATGGAGCGACCATGACTGGATGGAGGCTCGAGCGCGCCTGAACCCCTTGACCGCGCCGCTGTCCAGTTACGAAGTCCACCTCGGTTCCTGGATGAGGGTNCCCGAAGANGGCGGCCGCTGGCTNACCTATCGTGAACTGGCCGACAAGCTCATTCGCTACGTGAAAGACNTGGGCTACACGCACGTCGAGCTGATGCCGATCACCGANCATCCGTTCGACGGATCGTGGGGCTACCAGGCCACCGGTTACTTTGCNGCCACCTGTCGATTCGGCCCGTTGGAGGATTTCATGGCCTTCGTCGATGCCGCCCATCAAGCNGGGATCGGCGTCATCATGGACTGGGCGCCGGCCCATTTCCCGGATGATCCGCACGGGTTGGCGTGGTTCGACGGAACGCACCTGTACGACCATGAGGATCCGCGGCTGGGCTACCACCCCGAGTGGAAAAGCCGGATCTTCAACTATGGGCGCGTGGAGGTCAAAAACTTCCTTTTGAACAGCGCCCTCTTCTGGCTGGACCGGTATCACATCGATGGGCTGCGCGTGGATGCAGTCGCCTCGATGTTGTATCTCGACTACGGGAGAAAAGCCGGCGAATGGATTCCCAATCAGTTCGGCGGGAATGAAAATCTGGCAGCAGTCGACTTTATTAAGGAACTCAACGTTCTGGTTCATCAGGAACACCCCGGCGCCGTCACCATCGCCGAAGAGTCCACGGCCTGGCCGGGCGTGTCCAAGCCGACCTATACGGGAGGTCTCGGCTTCACGTTCAAGTGGAACATGGGGTGGATGCACGACAGCCTGGAGTATTTCGCCCTTGACCCCGTGCATCGCAAGCATCACCAGAACAAGATCACGTTCGGGTTGGTCTATGCGTTTCACGAGAACTTCGTGCTCGTGCTGTCTCACGACGAAGTGGTGCACGGCAAGAAGGCCCTGCTCGACAAGATGCCGGGCGACGATTGGCAACGCTTTGCGAATCTCCGGGCCTTGTACGGTTTCATGTATGGCCATCCAGGCAAGAAGATGCTCTTCATGGGAGGAGAGTTCGGCCAATGGTGGGAATGGAACCATGACGACAGCCTGCAATGGCATCTCTGCCAGAACGAGTCACACCTGGGGCTGCAACGGTACGTCCACGATCTCAATTGGCTCTATCGAGACGAGCCCGCGCTATACGAGTTGGATTTCGATTGGACGGGTTTCCAGTGGATCGACTTCAACGACGCCGAGAATTCGGTGATTGCCTTCCTGCGGAAAGCCCAGGACCAGAACCGTTCGATCGTCTGCGTCTGTAATTTCACGCCGGTTCCACGACATCAGTACCGAATCGGCGTCCCTGCACTGGGGAGGTACCGCGAGGTCCTGAACAGCGACGCGGCCATCTATGGCGGCAGTAACCTGGGTAACGGCGGAGGCGTGATGGCGGAGCCGATAGCATGCCATGGATACGCCAACTCGATTTCGTTGACTCTGCCCCCGCTATCGGTGCTCTTTCTCAAAACAGACTAGCAGGGGCAGGGCTGCTCACTCACCGACCCGGCTGGGCATCGAGACGGTGCGAGTGGTAGGGATGACGGGAGGGTGCCAGCGTAAACCCAAGCCGAGGATGCGCTGCAGCAGGGCCTCATAGGAAAGGCCCGCCCGTTCGGCGGAATCGGCGAAGTCCTCGCTTTTCGCGATTTGCGGGTTCGGATTCGCCTCCAGCACATAAAGTTCTCCAGCCGGATCCAGCCGTAAATCGATCCGGGCGTAGCCGCTGAGCCCGAGGATGCTGTAGGTTCGACGGGCAATCTCCTTGATCTTCTCCGTCGCCCCTTCGGGAAGCCCCTGTGCCTCACCCGATCTGATGCCGTACTTGGTTTGGTAGGCCCTGCTCCACTTCACCCGTTCCGTGGCGATACGCCTTGCCTCATCCGGCATCTTACTCAAATCCAGCTCCCAGACCGGGAAAATCTGCACGCGCCGATTGCCCAGTACCCCGACATAGAGCTCGCGGCCGTCGATATACCGTTCAATCAACGCGCCGGTGCCGACGCGTTCATGAATGAACGCAACCCGCTCCTGAAGCTTGTTGTCATCGTCGACGATGGAGGCTTGCGAGATCCCCCGCGAGGCTTCTTCCGACACCGACTTGACGAAGAGCGGGAAGGATAATTCCTTGGGCCGCTTCACGGAGCGCCCGACCGGGACCGTGATAAATTCAGGAATAGCGATTCGATGATAATGCAGGATCTTCTTCGCCAGCGGCTTGTCCCGTGCCAGCATCAAGCCGCGCGGGTTACAGCCAGTGTAGGGTACCCCCGACAGCTCCAAATACGAGACGACGTTCTGATCGTAAATCGCCACGCCGCTGAACTCCTCCAACAGATTGAAGGCAATATGCGGTTTCCAGTCATCGACGACCTTCCGAATCACAAGGAGATCGTCGCGCACGCCGACCGCAAGCACGTCATGTCCCAACTGACGGAGCCCCATCACGACATCGTATTCCGTCTTCCATTCCACCGCTGCCAAATCTACCCCTTCCACCGAATCCGGAGGGACCAGATCGGCATGCACCAGCACCACGACACGACGTCGTTTCGTCATAGCGCCACCCGATGACGCCCGCTGTGAAGATAATTCATCGTCTGCAACGTCAACAGCACCGTAAACTCCAGCCTCACCTGATCTTCCGGCCCTGCCACATGGAGATCGAGCTCACGGCAGCGCCGCATCATGTCTTCCAGCAGTCGGTCGATCGTGTATTGATATTCACCGGTCCACTTCGCCACGTGCCGCCTGATCTGCTTGCGCAGACGATTGATGAAACCTGCCGCAGTCGGATGCGTCTTGAAGGCAGCCTGGTCGGAGAAGAGGCGGCGTAAATCACGATCGTAAAAAGTCGGATGGTCTACACCGAATCGCTTGCGTTTCTCATCATAGTACTCCTTCAGCGTCTTTCGAAGACGGGAGATCGGATCGACGCGCTCTCTCGTTCTCACCATCGGACGAGCGCCGGCCAAGCTCTTCATCAATGCGTCCATGTACTCGATCTTCTTCAGCGCAGGCCAATCCGCGTAGCGTTCTCGCCACTGAGATTGCGGAGTCAGCCAGACGGCGAAGGTTTCGGCGAAATCCTCATCGGGATGGCTCTGCGCGTACCACATGTCGAGATGCAGCACGTAGCTCTTGCTGTACGCTCTAGGCGTGTAATATTTTGGATAGGGCTGGGTTGATCGGCCGAAGACCGCCTGACGATCCCGCCGCCGGCGCAGGTGGTACGCGTTCTCCAGCGCGTGTCCGGCTTCGTGCCGGAGAATGCGCATACACGAGTCCGGCGTTCCCCCTTCAACCTCCAACATTTGAGCCAGTTCCAACCGAGCCAGACGCGGATGGGCCAGATAAAATGGTACGGCGATGCCGGGGACTCCGTCGGGCGAGAACCATTCGTTAGAAAACCAGAAATGGGGCCTGAACAGGACGTCGTGTGCTGCCAACTCGCTATAGAGCGCCTGAATCTGGTCGATGACCGGGCTCCCTTCGATCGACAACCGAAGATCGCAAAGCCGGAGCTGGAGGAGCTGTTCATCCGACCATGTGGCCCACTCAGGCCCTTCCGAGAGGACGGGGTCTTGTATGCCCCCTTCAACGGTCTCGTGAGTCATGCGCGATTCCTCCCCCCACGCAGGGTCGAAGCCCATCAGCCGGCAGCCCGTGGATTCAGCCCCAGTTCCGCCATATATAATGGGGGTGGCATTCCGTGCTTGGGCTCGCCCCAGTAAATCGTCTGGTGCGGGAAGGGGATCTCAATCCCCTTGGTATCGAAGGTGTTTTTGATCCGCCGATTCATCTCCCGACCAACCCGCCATTGCTTGATGGGCTTGGTCTTGATACGACACTTGATGATCACGGCGGAGTCGGCGAACTTGTCCACACCTAACATGTCCAGCGGCTCCAGAATATCGTCTGCGAACCGGGAATCTCGACGCAAGTCCTCGGCAATTTCCTGCAAAACCGTCATCACCTCATCCACGTCCTCTCGGTACGCGACGCCGATTTCGCACAGATAGTAGGAGTAATCCGTCGTCATGTTCTTTACCTTTTCGATGACCCCGTGGGGAACGACATGGACGTTGCCGGACAAGTCACGGAGCTTAATGGTTCGCAGTTCGATTTCTTCGACAATTCCTGCCACCCCGGCGACCTCAACCACATCCCCCACCCGGACGGAATTTTCCAGGAGGATAAAGAATCCGGAGATCAAGTCTTTCACGAGACTTTGGGCGCCAAAACCAATGGCCAATCCTCCCAGCCCGGCAGCCGCCAACAGGGGCTTCAAGTCTATACCGATTTCGGACAAAATCATCATGGCCCCGACGACAACAATGGCGATCCTCGCGACATCCCTGACGATGTGGGTCAACGTATACGCTCTCTTGGTTTGGGCCTGGCTGGGAAGCGTGCCTTCATACATGCTGCGGAGTCGCGCCATGGCGCGCTTCAGCAGCGCCAACAAGACGAGCGTGACCGCAGCGATGAGAAGCACCCGTAATCCCGACGTGGAGAACCAGTCGAACAACCGATCAAGGAATCGAGTGAAATACGATGCCGTCATGCCACACCTCCTCTGATGTCAGATCTATCGTGGTGACTACTGGCTGCAGACCCCCGTGGTCGCACGAGGATAATCTTTGGCTATGATGAAATGAATACGGCTGCGGTATAAGCCGGAACCGCCACCGAAGTTCCTTGACGAGACACAACCAGGTGCGTCGGCATCGAATCCTGTCCGGTCCCGCCGAATTCCTTGGCCATGGAGTCTACCCGCAGTTGCCATGTACCGGAAAGCTCGGGCAACAACACCGTGACCGGCAACTTGTTGAATCCCAAGACCAGCAGAGCCGCTTCTCCCCCCTTCACCCAGCGATGAATCACTAATACATTCTCTATCTCAAAGACCCAGACCTTGTGGCAGATCGTTTTGGCGTCCCCGGCACTCAGTGACGGGACCGTCTTCCTGAGTTGTATGAGCCTGCTGGTCCATCGGAGTAAACCAGCCTGGCGCTCATCGAGTCGTTCCCGGTTCACCCTGGAGCGTTCGAAAGTAGCCATGTTTTGCGGATCGGGAATGTCCTCTGCCTTCCAGCCGAAATGGGCAAACTCCCTCCTGCGGCCTTGCCTCACCGCTTCGATCAGGCCGGGATCACTGTGCTCGATGAAATATTGGAATGGCGCGGTCTCGCCATATTCCTCGCCCATGAACAAGAGCGGAACGTTGGGCGAGAGAAGCACGAGTGCCCGGGCAACCCGGAGGGCATCGAACGGGAGTTGCGTACTCAAGCGGTCCCCGACCGCGCGGTTGCCGATCTGATCGTGATTTTGCGAAAACACGACAAATTGGGACGGACGATATTGCTGCGACGAATTCCCATGTCGACGCCGGCGGTGACCTGAATACTGTCCGCTGTAGACAAACCCCTCACGAACTGCTGTGCCAAGATCCATCAGGCCGTGGAAGTCCTCGTAATATCCCCGCTGCTCGCCGGTCAGCACCACGCGTAACGCATGATGAAAATCATCATTCCATTGTCCGTCAAGACCATATCCTCCTGTAGCAGGCTGCTCGATAATCCGCGTATCGTTGAGGTCGCTTTCCGCAATGACGGGAATGATCCGGCTCAGCCGCGCGGCCTGTTGTTGCACCGAAAACGCAAGTTCTTTCAAAATGTGAGTAGCGCTAAAGTCGTAGATGCCGTGAATCGCGTCCAGCCGTAACGCGTCGATGTGGTACTCAGTGATCCAGTACAAGGCGTTGCTGACGACATAATGGCGAATCTCGTCGCTGTCGGGGCCGTCGTAATTGATCGCCGAACCCCAAGGAGTCTTGTATCGATCAGTAAAATAGGGGCCGAACTCGCCGAGATAATTCCCCTCAGGCCCAAGATGGTTGTACACAACGTCCAGGATCACGGCGAGCCCTGCCGTATGACAGGCATCCACCAGCCGCTTCAACCCGTCCGGGCCTCCGTAGCTGGATTGAACCGCATAGGGGTAGACCCCGTCATAGCCCCAATTGCGCCTTCCAGGAAACTGCGCCACCGGCATGAGCTCGATGGCCGTGATGCCCACCGACTCTTTGAGATAAGACAAATGCGGAATGATCGCGCCGAATGTCCCTTCCTGCGTAAAGGTTCCCACATGCAACTCATAGATGATCATGTCTTCCAGCGGCATCCCGCGCCACGCCGTATCTGTCCAGCGGAAGGAGTCAGGATCGACGACCACCGAGGGACCATGGACGCCCTCCGGCTGGAATCGGGATACAGGATCGGGACGCGCATTCTTCCCGTCCAGGAGATAACGGTACCGCGCACGCAGACCGACTCCCTCGACCGTGACCTCGAAATAACCCTCCGAAGAGGGTTGCATCGGAATGGCCATCCGATCCTGATCCACCAACTCCACCGCAACGGTACGGGCGAACGGAGCCCAGACTTTAAACCGCACCTGATCGGCCTCGATCATCCGGGCACCGTACTCCAGCTGCCAGACTCCATCCATCGTCACCCCCCTTTTATTCCCTCATTCCCTCTTATTTCCACATTACGGAAGGCTCACTCCTTAATCAAGATAAGAGGTGACAAGAAAAATCTTCCTTGCATAAGCCGGGAAAGAACCGTATGAAATCAGGAGAAAGTATCCGCTGACCCTGGTGCGCTATCCGGAAGAACGAGCATGGAAGGAGGAGGCATGAGACTATGGCCGGGGAAACCCTATCCGCTCGGCGCGACATGGGACGGCGAAGGGGTGAACTTCGCCCTCTTTTCAGAAAACGCCACAGCTGTAGAACTCTGCCTCTTCGACAGCCCGGAGTCCGCTAAAGAATCGCATCGTATCCTGGTCGAGGAACGAACCGATCAAGTCTGGCACGTCTACATCCCTGGTCTTTGGCCGGGCCAACATTACGGCTATCGCGTGCATGGCCCCTATGAGCCGACGGCCGGTCATCGCTTCAATCCCTACAAATTGCTTATCGATCCTTATGCCAAATCGATCGCGGGCACCATCGAGTGGTCCGACGCCATGTTCGGCTATCAGCTCGGCGATCCCAGAGCCGACCTCTCGCTCGACACCAGAGACAACGCCGGTAACATTCCCAAGTGTGTCGTCGTCGATCAAGCCTTCACGTGGGGTGGCGATAGCTTATTGAAGACCCCCTGGGACAAGACGGTCATTTACGAAGTGCACGTGAAAGGACTCACGGCGCGTCACCCCGACGTGCCCGATCATATGCGCGGAACCTACTCTGCACTCACGACTCCCGCAGTGATCGACCATTTGCTTGCTCTGGGTGTGACTGCGGTCGAGTTGATGCCGATCCAACACTTTGTGCGCGACAAACACCTGATCGACGGTGGGCTCACGAATTATTGGGGCTATAACACCATCGGATTTTTCTCTCCCGACATCCGTTATGCGGTATCCCCTGTGCGCGGCAGGCACGTGCGCGAATTCAAAACCATGGTGAAGACGCTCCACAGCGCCGGCATCGAAGTCATTCTCGACGTGGTATACAACCATACGGCCGAAGGAAATCAGTTGGGACCGACTCTGTGCTTTCGAGGCATCGACAACGCCTCATACTACCGGCTAGTCGATGAGGATAAGCGTCACTACATGGATTACACCGGGTGCGGGAACACGCTCAACGTGACGCATCCACGGACTCTCCAACTGATTATGGATAGTCTGCGCTACTGGGTCACCGATATGCACGTGGACGGTTTTCGCTTCGACCTAGCCTCGGCGCTGGCGAGAGAACTCCACGCCGTCGATCGATTGAGCGCCTTCTTCGACATTCTCCATCAAGATCCCATCCTGTCGCAGGTCAAGCTGATCGCGGAACCATGGGACGTCGGCGAAGGCGGGTACCAGGTCGGGAATTTTCCCGTCGGCTGGGCCGAATGGAACGGCAAATACCGTGACACGATCCGCCGGTATATCAAGGGCGACGGCGGCCAAGTTGCTGAACTGGCCTATCGACTCACCGGCAGCAGCGACCTCTACGGCATGAGCGGGCGACGTCCCTACGCCAGCATCAATTTCATTACGGCGCACGACGGGTTTACGCTCCGGGACCTCGTCTCCTATGACCACAAGCACAATGAGGCCAACAAAGAACACAACAGGGACGGCACCGACGACAACGCCAGCTGGAACTGCGGGGTGGAGGGACCGACGCAGAATGCCGCCGTCAACCTGTTGCGCGAGCGCCAGCAACGGAATTTTCTGACCCTGCTTTTCCTATCCCAGGGAGTCCCGATGCTCTGCGGGGGAGACGAAATCGGCCGAACACAAGAGGGCAACAACAACGCCTATTGCCAGGACAACGACATCAGTTGGTTCGATTGGAAGTTGGATCACACCCAACGCCATCTGCTGGAATTCACGCAGCGTCTCATCGCGTTTCGCAAGCGACATCCGGTCCTTCGACGCCGCCGCTTTTTCCAGGGCCGCCGCATCCGTGGATCGCAGGTGAAGGACATTTCGTGGCTCAAACAGGATGGAAAGGAAATGACCGACGATGATTGGAATGCAGGCTATTCGAAGTCGTTAGCTCTTCGACTGGCAGGTGACGCGATGGCCGAGACCGATGAGAAAGGGCGAGCGATTGTCGACGATACTCTGCTGATCTTAATCAACGCCCACCATGCACCCTTGGCCTTCACGCTACCGGCTCACAGACGCGAAATTCGCTGGCAACCGATTCTTGATACCTCCGTCTCAGCCGGCAGCGAAAAATTGGTCACCAACCTCAAGGGGGGTGGGCAGTATGAGTTGGAAGCCCGGTCGATTGCTGTTCTACAGTTAAGCGGTAAGCAGTGATGACCCTCGTCAGAGTGCGATCATGCCAACGAATGCACAACCTTTGCCGAATCCATCACCATGATCTGACGCCGCCGGCTTAACTGCTTGATTGGACGTGCCCGACTCACAAGCCAGTCCGCCATTCCTTACCCTATGCCGGTGTTGCTCAGCTATTCTTCCTTTGAGGCAATCGCTTTTCTACGCCACCCCATTCCAAGTGGGGGTGCTTGCCCTACGGCAGCCTGCACAGATTACGCACCTCCCAAATGCAGGCCGGTATCAACGTCGAACAAATGATGCGGGGCCCCTGTGATACTGACAGAAACCGATTGACCCGGTCGCAGCGAATCACCGGCCTGAACGCCGCCGATCATCATGATTCCCTTGCCGGCTTGATCAACCTCGACGACCCCCCATGTCTGGCTTCCGGTGTATTCGAGAAGCCGCACCACGCCCACGACCCGTCGCCCTTCCTCATGCGGCACCACGTCTGGGCCGTCCCCAGACATGACCAGGACGTGCTCCGGACGAATGCCCACGGTCACCCTCGTTCCATCGTGCAGCCTGTCTCCGCCCGCCGCGGCGGATGGCGGCAGGTTGAGCACACCCATTCGGAGTCGGCCGTCGCGGATCTCTCCGTCGAGGATATTGATCGGCGGATAGCCGATGAATCTGGCGACGAACAGATTGCTGGGCTGATCGTACAGTTCTTGCGGCGGACCGATCTGTTGTACGACACCCCGGTCCAGCACTCCCACTCGATCCGAGAGCGTCATCGCTTCCGTCTGGTCGTGCGTGACATAGATCATCGTCGTGCCCAGTCGATCATGCAGATGTCGCAGTTCCGCGCGCATAACGGCCCGCAATTGCGCATCGAGGTTGGACAGCGGCTCATCCAGCAAGAACAGCCGGGGCTGTCTGATTAGCGCCCGGCCCAACGCCACCCGTTGACGCTGGCCGCCCGAGAGTTCCCGCGGCCACCGATTGAGCAACGGCTCCAGGCCCAGCAACCCGGCCACCCGAAGTACTTCGCCTTCGATCCGCTGTCGATCGAAACCGGTCCTGCGCCTCGTCACGCGAAGTGGAAACGAGAGATTGTCGCGCACGGTCATGTGCGGGTAGAGGGCATAACTTTGAAACACCAAGGCCACGTCCCGTTCCCGTGGTTCCAGGCCCGTGACGTCCACGCCATCGAACAGGATGCGTCCGGACGTCGGACGATCTAGTCCGGCTAGAAGTTGGAGGAGCGTGGATTTCCCGCAGCCGGATGGCCCGACGATCGTAAAGAATTCTCCGTCTCGGACGGTCAACGTCACGTCGGGCAGGACAGTCGTCGCGCCGAACCGTTTCGACAGATGTTCGACTCGTACTTCTGCCATAGGCCTCAAGCAGGCTGTTGAAAAAGTCTGCCAGCAACGTTCTCGTATCGTTCAGACCCTCCACGAGGGCCCGGCCGCCTCACCACTCGGCGGCGCGCACAGACGTGGAGCTTCTTATTCGTCCCACCGTGCGCCCCAGAGGGTACGCCTCGGCACTTCACTCGCCGCGGTCCTGCTGGACGGCCCTATTGAACAGCCTGTGGGTTCCGCTAGAGCCGCCCGTGAATGTCTACGATCCTGTCTTCCTCAGAACCACATTGCTATCTCAGCATCCTGCTACCCTTTCACACTGCCGGCCGTCAACCCGGCCACAATGTGACGTTGAAACATGACCGCCAGTCCAGCCACCGGCAGGGTCACCACGAGAGACGCCGCCGCAATATCGCCCCAGGGAATTTCGTACAGACCCGGAAACAACGCCACCGCCACCGGCGCCGTGCGTGTGGCATCGCTCGCCGTGAGGGTCAAGGCGAACATGAACTCGTTCCATGAGAAGATGAACACCAACAACGCCGCCACGGCCAGCCCCGGACGCGCCAGCGGAAGGAACACCGACAACAAGGCCCGCAGGGGCGTGCAGCCGTCAACGCGCGCGGCGTAATACAGCTCGCCCGGCAGTTGCCGGAAAAAACTTGTCAGGATCCATATGGCAAGCGGCAGCGCGTAGACCGCGTGGGTCAACCCCACCGCGATCAACGTGTCCCGCAAGCCGAGGCCGCGCATCAAGAGATACAACGGGCTGATGACGGCGATGGGAGGGAACATCGACGTCGCGAGGACGAGCCCCAGAATCACCGGCTTGCCGGCAATCGGCAGTCGCGCCAAGGTGAAGGCGCACAATCCTCCGACTACAATGGCAACTGCCGTCGCGCTGGCCGCTACCACCGCACTATTGACTAGCGAGCGCACCAACGACGAGTGGAACAGCACTCGTTCGTAATGCGCTGCGGTCATCCGCTCCGGGACAATCGGAGGCAAGCGCACGAGGTCCTCGTCCGGCTTGATGGACGTCACCCCCTGCCAGAGCACCGGTCCAAGACAGAACAGGCCGGCCAACGCGAGAATGCACAGCGCCAGTCCGCGGAAGCGGAACCAGTGCATCACGCCGCCCCTTCCGTTCTCCCCAGCATCACTCATTACGTTGCCTCCTGCAAATGCCGCCGCAACAGCAGCAGATACAGGGACGAGAGCGCCGCGACGATCAGAAACATCGCCGTGGCCAACGCAGACCCGTACCCGAACTGCAAGGTTTGAAACAAGGTCTTGTACGCGTAGATCGACAGCGTTTCGGTGCTGTTACCGGGGCCGCCACCGGTCAACACATAGACCGCGTCGAACACGCGAACCGCATCCATCGTGCGGAAGACGAGCACGATCACGACGACCGGCATCAAGAGCGGCAACGTGATATGGCGAAACTGCTGCCAGGCCCCGGCTCCATCGACCCGTGCAGCTGCGTAGAGATCCCGCGGAATTGTTTTCAGTCCGGCCAAGAGCAGCAGCGCGGCAAACGGCGCGGTTTTCCAGACATCCATCACGACAGCCGCGTGGATCGCCCAGTCTGGGTCCGCTAACCAGTCGATGGGTGCGGTAATGAGGTTGACGCGATGAAGTAGATAATTGAGCAGCCCGTAATCAGGCTGGTAGAGCCAGGCCCAGATCTGCGCGGACACGACGGTTGGGATCGCCCAGGGGACGACGATCATGACTTGCGCCC
Source organism: Nitrospira sp. (assembly GCA_005239475.1). Lineage (GTDB taxonomy): Bacteria > Nitrospirota > Nitrospiria > Nitrospirales > Nitrospiraceae > Palsa-1315. The sequence goes on from SPAX01000036.1 coordinate 15,863, forward strand.
AACGGGGCGACTTGCCCGCACCGTTCGTCAGGCCGTCCAGCAAGAGCGCCAGCCCAAAGCCCAACAGCAGTTCGGTCGCCACGGACAGCACGGTAAAATACAAGGTCGTCCGGCAGGCGGCCCAGAACCGGTCGTCGCTCCACAGCTGAAGATAGTTCCAGGCCCCCACGAATTCCTCCACCCCGAAGACCGGCAAACGACGATGTAGGCTCAGCCACAGCGCCGCGGCGATGGGAGCGACGGCGACCAGACCGACCAAGAGGAACGCAGGGCTCGCCAACAGATACCCCCATGCCCGCTCCGATAGCCGAACAGCGCGCGTCGCCTGTCTCGTCCCCGTGGATGGTTGTTCTGTCATAGACCTTCCGTTACGATCGACAGTTCGCGATTCCCAATGATCCTCCTTACCTGGCGCCGCGCGGCTTCGAGCGCCTCGTGCGGCGTTTTGCGTCCGACCACGACGGCGCTCACTTCCGGTTGCACGGCTTGGGATAGCATCAGATAGTAGGGCGTGACCGGGCGGGGCCTTGCTCCAAGAAAGATTGGATACAGCTCTTTCAGCAGAGGCCGGGCCCCTACCAACGTCTCGTCGGCATACAGGGCCCGACGCGTGGGGTTGTATCCCATTTCCAACGCGACCAGGCGCTGCGCATCCGGCGACGTCAAGAAGCGAATCAGCTCGCCGGCCTCCTGCGGATGGGCGGAACCTTGCGGCATAGCGAGCAACCACCCACCCAGCACCGGCGCGCTGGCAAAACCGGGGAAGGACGGGAGCGGAGCCATGCCGACCTTTCCTCGGACAAGCGAGCCTTCCCGTTGCAACAGGGACCAGGCATAGGGCCAATTGCGCATGAACAGCGCGCGCCCAGCCCCGAACACCTGGCGAGTCGATTCTTCATCGGCCATGCCGACGGAGACCGGGGTGATCCGATGCCCCGCGACGGTCTCACGCAAAAACTGCAGGCCTGCTTCGGCCCGGTCTCGATCCCCGTCCCACAGGTCCGAACCGTTGCTGCGGATGACTTCCAGAGCGACACAGATCAGACCCTCGTATTGTCTTCCTTGCCAGACGAACCCCGCTAGTCCGGCATCCCGCTCCCCGTCGAGGATACGTTGGGCCGCGTGGACAAGATCCGGCCACGTTTTTGGCGGAGCCACCCCATAGCGCTCCAGAAGATCGCGTCGGTAATAGAGCACCCCGGCGTCAATGTACCAGGGCACGGCGTAGAGCTGCCCCTCGAACGTGGCGGCCTGGATCGGCCCGGGAAAGAACTGCTCCCGCTCGGCTGGAGGGAGAAGCGTATCGAGAGGAGCGATCCACCCGGCCTTTGCGAATTCCTGCGCCCAGATCGTGTCGACGCCGAGCAGGTCGAACGGGGCCTGCCCTCCGTCGAGATTCATGGCATAGTATTGATGTTGTCGGTCCGACGAAGACGGGAGCAGTTCCTCCCGAACGACCACGCCGGGATAGCGCTTTTCGAACTCACGAAGCAGATCGGAGAGGACCGCCCCGTTGCCGGAGAGTTTTCCGTGTTTGAAGACGAGAACGGTGTTCGGACTGTGTGGTCTATCCCCCGCTGGCGTGCAACTGAGCCCCAACATCGCACAGACGATGAGGACCACGCGCGCAATCATAAGTGCCGTAAGTCGTCCGGCGCACGGTCACGCGCTCGATTCGACAGTGTCCGCTCCAGATAGTCTTTCGCCAAATCCTTGGCCCCGAGACCGAAAGCCAGAGCCGACGCAAAGACGATTCCGCCGAAGGTGATCCCAAACCCGACAACCACTACACTTTGCGCAATACCCAGTTCCTCCAACGCCATTGCGAGGGCAAAGATCTGGACACCCCAGCGTGACATCATCGCAATTAGCCGCGCTGGTGGCAGACTCGCATTTACCGCCGCGATCAACACGCCTTGCGAAATGAAATTGGAGAGCAAATAGCCCAACACCACAATCACCCCCGCGGTCAGGATGTGCGGGATATAGGCCAGAAACGACTGGGCGAATTGATTGACCGGCTGGAGATTGAGCGCGCCGAGTCCCGCGACCGTCGAGAAGGCGACGATGATCCAGTAGGCGGCACGGCCGACGAGGTGCGACGGGTCCGACTTCACACCCCCCCGCGCCAGGGCCGCGTTGATCCCGAGACGATTGCAGAGCTGATCCAAGCGCACAACGCGCAGCAGCCGTTCGACGGCATGCCCCAATCCCCAGGCCGCCACGAAGCCGAACAGGATGATGATGCCCATCGCCAACACGTTCGGCAACACCGCCAGGACTTGCCGGCCGAGTTGTTCTAATGGCGCGAGCAGCGCGGTTTCCAAGAAGTCCTTCATATCCGCCTCCCTCCATTCTGGCAACAGCGTTGAGCCTCACGTCCGCGGCTCTTAGTTCCACCGTTCGACGAGATAGGATTTTCTCGACTCAAATGCGAGGCACAATTGTTCAATCCGCCCTTCCGCTTCAACCGTCGTCAACCCCTGGGTCTCCAACACGAAGGTCGCTGTTCGACCGAGATAGAGCGGGGTGATGGCCTTGAGAAGATGCTCGCGGGGCATGAGGCGCGCGTGGTAGGCCAATGCTGCCTCATAGATCACACGAACCCATAGGTCATCGGGAATACGAAAGTCCGCGGCGGACACCGCTTGCAGCGGCTTAAGCTCCGCCACCGTCTCCCGGCCCAGCACCTGTTCCCAGATCGGAGTCAGATCCGCCAATCCTTGTTGGAACGAGGCGATCATGCGCTCCACGTTCACGTTGACCGGCTCCACGCCCACTTCATACTGGAACCCATACAATTTCACGGGCATCGATTCGTGCACGCGAGACCAGACCCCGTGGTGCTCCTCCATCAACGCGAACACCGCGCCCAACACTTGCATCAGCATCGCCGCCAGATCCGATGCCGGATCCTTTGGATTGTGAATCTTGGCTCCGAGAAAACTCTGACAGACCCGCGCGCCGCTGGCGATAGCTTCCGTCGTCATCCAGATGTCGATGCCGAATCGTGCGACGTCCGATTCCCAGACGTGCTGATCCAGGTAGTGGTCGGTCAGACGTCCGGAAAATCCAAAATCGCCCCCGATAGGTTGCCGGATCCGTTGACCATAAAGCGTCCGCGTGAGTGGATACACGATGCTGTTCGTAATCGTGCCGTCGTACTTGTGGCGCAGGTAATAGGGCGCCACGTAGTCGTAGTTCTCGTCGAGGATCGGGCGAAGGAGCAGTTCGATCCACTCCGGTGTGATGCTGCGCAAGTCGGAATCCACGACCGCACAGGCCTTCGCGTTCAGGCGCCTGGCGATCTCGAAAATCGTGCGAAACGCGCTCCCTTTACCAGGAATCCCGTGATAGGGCGTGATGATCTTCTGAAGCCGACTCTGCTGATCGCTGATGAGCAACGCGCCGAAATCCACCACCGCCCGCGAAACCTCATCGGGCGTCCCGTCCGACGACCCGCCGTCGGAATTGACCAGTACGGCGCGCTGGCCTGGGAAATACTTCGCCAGCCCCGCGCTGACGGCACGGACGACATGTGCAATTGTGTCGGCATTGTTGTAACTGGGAATGCCGACCAGCATCTCCACGTCACCGACATCCTGCACCAGGGACTCGGTCTCCGGCGTGAGGGCCACCGATGGTGACTTCAACTGGTCGTTGGACGGCTCTATCGTGTCGGATCCCACCGATAATCTTCCTCTACGGCATGAATCAAACGTTCGAAGACGTCCGGAACAGCCGCTGCGACGCGACTCCAATTTGAAATCATGGGTACTCCCATGGGGTCTTTCTGAAAGACCTCCGAGGCCAGCTTGATTCCTTTCAGGAACGTCTCGACCGCAGTCCGTTCCGCATGACGGTCGAACTTCAGGCTATTGATGGCTGCACTGTCTTCATAGCGGCGAATGGCCTCTTCGGCTATGCGGAGATAGGTCGCCCGCAACGTTTTGAGCTCCGCATCGCCGAGCACCACCCCTTCGCTGGCCAGGTGGCGAAACAACGATTTTGCAATATCCACGCACATCTTCAGCAATCCCTTTTCGGGATCGTCGGGGGACAGCGCCTGATGTTTATGTTCATAGGCATCGGCAATGTCCGCCTGACAGACGCGGCGCAAGGCACAGTTGCGGTACACTTCCGCCAGGATACCGATCTCGAGCCCCCAATCTCCCGGGATGCGGTTCACCCAGGCGAGATCTCGCACCATCGCGAATTCTCCTGCGAGGGGGTAGCGGAAACTGTCGAGGTAGGTCAACAGAGGGTGGGGCCCGACGAGTTGCTGCAAGCTGCGCACGAGCGGGGTGATGAACAGTCTGGTGACCCGTCCATGCAAACGATCCGTCACGCGACTATAGTAGCCCTTGCAGAACTCATAGCCCAGATTCGGGTTTGCGAGCGGATAACAGAGCCGTGCTAAGTATTCCCGCCCGTAGCTCACGATATCGCAGTCGTGCAACGCGATGATCTGACTGCGGTGGCGCGCCAGGACATACCCGAAGGCCAGCCAACAGGATTGACCCTTGCCCGGCAACCCCACGTCGATCTCGCGCTCGACCAACGTCTTCAGGATGGCCTGTACCCGTGCTCCATCGACCCACACGAGGCGCACGTCTTGCGGGAGCGCTTTGAAATACTCTTTCGCTCGTCGAAACTCAAGGGCCGACGCATGGCCCAGGGCCACGACGATTTCATTCAGATACGTTACCTGTTTCAAGTGTTCTACGATTCCGGATAGTGCCGGACCCTCCAACTCCGAATAGAGAGAGGGGAGAACCAAGGCGATGGGGCTGACGGTCCGATACTGTTCGAGTTCCTGCTCCAATTGCTCCACGTTGGGGGAGCCCAAACGATGGAGGACGCTCACCATCCCATTCTGGAAAAAATCCGACATACGGTTCCCCCTTCATGTCCGACGAAAACGGCCGAGCCTGTTTGAATCCAGCGCACCCGGGATCCCTGGAGGATGCCCTGGTGTGCAAAAAACCCAAGCCCTGCCACAAGCATGACAGATCTCAGTGGCTTATCCCATAGGGAACGCGGGAAATCCTGAGGTCTGACGCCTTCATATCCCTGGTCAAGACGTCCGCCGTAGCCCCTGCAGAGATTCACAAGTCCTGCTTCCGTCTGACTTCTCTTCGGGTTAAGGTATAGCATAAAATGGGAACACCCTCACCGATGCGAACCGGAGTGCGTTTCCGGCAATTCGTCACGCATGAACTCTGGACCATGGATCTCGACAGGGTCCCGCGCGTGCAGCGCGTCGCCCTCCGGGTCTTGCGTTTGGTCCTCGTCGTGGCGTTCGAATTCCGCTTGCGCCTGAATGATGCATGAAAAAAACGCCTGCGCCGAAAAACCCCGTCGGGGGGAAGGGGACCATGGTCGTCTTCACGGATTTGGACGGCACCCTGCTCGACGATGCGACCTACTCCTTCGATGCGGCGCGCGAGGCATTGGCCGAATTGCGGGCTCGCGAAATCCCCCTGGTCATCGTCTCGAGTAAAACGCGCGCGGAGATTGAGCCGATCCGCCTTCAGTTGCAAAATCGTCATCCGTTCATCGTGGAGAACGGCGGCGCCGTCTTCATTCCCCTGCAGTACTTTTCCTTTCCGCTCAATGATGCGGTGCATCGCAGGAACTATCACGTCGTCGAGATGGGGACACCCTATCCCCTGCTCCGCAGGGCATTGAAAGAAATCCAACAGACGGTCGGAAGAGAGTTGAGGGGCTATGGAGATATGTCCATCGAAGAGATCACTGTGCGAACAGGGCTATTGCCTAAGAATGCGCAATTGTCTCAGCAGCGCGAGTACGACGAGCCTTTCATCATAGAGGGCCAGGCATGCCCGGAGGAACGGCTCATCAAGGCAATCAACGAACGCGGCTTGCGATACACGAAGGGAGATCGGTTTTACCATCTGATGGGACCCCACGATAAGGGGCGGGCCGTGCGATATCTCAACCGGTGGTACCGTCTCCAGGCCGGTCATGGCCACAACGCGCTCAAAACCGTGGGGATTGGAAACAGCTTGAACGATCTGCCGATGCTTGAAGCAGTCGACCGACCCATCATCGTCCAACAAACAGACGGCTCATATGAGCCAGGCATCACGCTGCCTCAGCTAACCCGCGCACCAGGACCAGGCCCTATCGGATGGAATCGGGCGGTTCTTTCTTTGCTGCAATGAAGCTCACGGTCCCGGCGGGAGCCTATCTGCTGCCGTTCCTATGGTGGCCTGAGTCTGCCCTGGATAAAACCGCCGCCAAGTTCTGAAACCCCGTACATGATGATGGGTTCCCACAAACTAGTTTTCGCCTTAAGTTGCTTCGATGATCCAGGTGGCGGCCAATGCCTCTGATGACCTTGGGCCTAGGAGCCTGTCCGACATTGACCTTTCTACTACGGCGAACGATCCGCAACCATCTGCGTCGTTCTCGACCCGAAAAAATCCTCAATGTATTCAAGCGAATACACCTCCGGTTTTTCCGGGCCTGCGGCCTCGCATCTGGTCGCACCTCCTTCGCCTCGTCACGAAGGTAATGTCGGACAGGCTCCTAGACGGGGGAGAGTAGAATCATATCCGCCCCAAGCTTCGTGACTGCCATGCTGATTCCTGCTTGCCAGCCGCTCAGTGAACGCCCAGCCAGGAAGTATTCGTCCAAATTCCGCAACGCGGCCTCGCGCGACCGGAATCCGGCCATCACGGCATACATCAGAAAAACGAGGACGATAGCTCCGTCGATCCAGGTCATGATCAAGGCTCAGTCAATGCCGAGAGGGCACCGTGCGTGAACAGACTCCATCCATCGGACGTGAAACAGATGCGCGACCGCAGGCCCCAAAAAACCGGAGACGTATTCACTACTTGGTTTCAAACGTTTAACGCAACGAGGTGATTAATGACCTCCGTTGGTTTCTGCCAGTGTAGCACGGCGCGGGGACGGTCATTCAGTTCGCGCTGGACCCGCTTGATTTCCCGCGTCGAAACCTTGTCAAACTCCGTGCCTTTCGGAAAGTACTGCCGGAGTAGGCCATTGGTGTTTTCATTGGTGCCACGTTCCCACGGAGCACCAGGATGCGCGAAGTAGACGGTGATCCCGGTATCAATCGTAAACTGTTTGTGTTCGCTCATCTCTTTGCCTTGATCATAGGTCAAGGTCTTGGTGATTTCCTGAGGCAATGATCTGAGGGCTTTGGCATAGGCTTTCCGCACCGAGGTTGCGTCTTTCGCTTTGAGGGGGACGAGCAGGGTATACCGCGTTGTGCGTTCCACCAAGGTG
>SPAX01000037.1:0-15731 GCA_005239475.1 Nitrospira sp.
GGGTCTGAATATCGCGGAGAAACGATTGCCGCAGGATGGCCGCTTTCGGATTCGGACGGCAGGGAAGGACGTCGATTTGCGTGTCTCGGTGCTGCCGACCTCCCATGGTGAACGGGTGGTTCTGCGTCTGTTGGAGAAAGAGAACCGTCTCCTGAATCTGTCGGAGATGGGTTTTTCGCAAGATCGGTTGGGAATCATCCAGCAACTGATCCAGTTGTCACACGGCATCATTCTGGTGACGGGGCCGACTGGAAGCGGGAAGACGACGACGCTCTATGCGGCATTGACGCACATCAATGCGCCGGACAAGAACATCATTACCGTCGAAGATCCGGTGGAGTATCAGCTGCTCGGCGTGGGCCAGATGCAAGTCAATCCCAAGATCAACCTGACGTTTGCCGCGGGGCTGCGGTCGATTCTCAGGCAAGATCCCGATGTCATCATGATCGGCGAAATTCGCGATCGTGAAACTGCCGAAATTGCCATTCATGCCTCACTCACGGGGCATTTGGTCTTCTCCACGCTCCATACTAACGATGCCGCGAGCGCGGCCACACGATTGATCGACATGGGCATCGAACCGTTTCTCGTCGCTTCTTCAGTGGTGGCCGTCTTAGCGCAACGTTTGCTGCGGCAGGTCTGTTCGAACTGCAAGCAGCCCTATCACCCGACCGATGAAGAACTGATTCGGCTCGGTATCGTTCCGCCGAGGGTGCGCCCTACATTCTATCGTGGAACCGGGTGTCCGGCCTGTGCCCAAACCGGCTATCGAGGCCGAACAGGCATTTTTGAACTCCTCGTGCTGGACGATGAGATCCGCCGTCTCATCGGTAGCAAAGCAGACTCGGCGTCGATTCGTCAAGCGGCGATGGCGAAGGGGATGGTGACGTTAAAAGATGAAGGCACAGAGAAAGTGTTTCACGGGGTGACGACGACCGAGGAGTTGATGCGGGTTACCCAACAGGAAGTCGAGATTTAGCCCGCATTACTCATGAACGCTTCTGCTACAATCACCGATCCGCTGCTACGACGAGCCTTCGGCCAGCGGGCTCGCCCCTCGGACCCTCACCGTACTACACGAGTACGCATCGGGTCCTCACGGCTCCGCGCGCTGGTCTCGCGACGCGGCTCCGCGATTTCGCGACGAACCGTCATGAATAATGAGGGCTAGCAAGATGCCGGTCTACCACTATAAAGGTTATCGCAACGACGGCGGGGCCGCGATCGGCATCATCGATGCCGAGAGCCCGAAGGTTGCGCGCGTGAAATTGCGGAAGGTCGGGGTGTTTCCTACCGATATGGTGGAACAGGGCTCTGCCACGGTCGGCTCGACAACGGGTATTCCTGGCAGATCCTCCGCTGGGATTGGCCGCTCCCCTGCCCTGAGCACGACCGATGTGGCGATGATGACCCGGCAGTTGGCGACATTGCTGGTGGCTGGTCTGCCGCTGGTCGATGCGCTCGGGGTGATGGTGGATCAAGCCGAAAAGAAACCCGTAAAGAGCCTCATGGCCGATATCCGCGAAGAAATCAGGGGAGGCACGTCCTATAGCGCGGTGCTGGAGCGCTATCCGCGTGAGTTTTCCCAGATCTACGTGCACATGGTACGAGCCGGTGAAGCCAGCGGGGCGTTGGATCAGATCTTATTCCGTCTCGCAGAGTTTCTGGAAAAGCAGTTGGCGCTCAAACACAAAGTAACCAACGCCGTGCTCTATCCTGCCCTGATGTTGATCGTCGGGGCCTCGGTACTATTTTTCCTCATGACCTTTGTCGTGCCGAAAATCACCGCCGTCTTTACGAGTATGAAGCAGGCCCTCCCCTGGCCTACTGTCGTACTGATGAGCATCAGCCATTTTCTTGCAGACTATTGGGCGGTGATTCTTGGTGGAGTGGTGCTGATTGTGTGGGCTGTGCGTCGGGCTATGAAGACGGAAGCGGGGCAGCTCACGGCCGATCGATGGCTGCTCCAGGTTCCACTCATCGGGCAGGTCGCCCGGATGGTCGCCATCTCGCGGCTCACGAGCACGCTGGCCACCATGTTGGCGAGCGGTGTGCAATTGTTGGATGCCATGGATGTCGCGAAGCGCGTGATGAACAATCGTGTGCTGGAACATGCGGTTGAGGGGGCCAGACAGAATATCCGCGAAGGGGAAACGATCGCCGAACCGTTGAAGCGCAGCGGCGAATTTCCCGCGCTGGTCACCCATATGATTGCGGTCGGTGAACGCAGCGGTGAAATGGAGGAGATGCTTCGTCGCATCGGGCAAATTTATGATGGCGAAGTGGATCGGGTCATTACGCGCTTTACGTCGCTGCTGGAACCCATCATGATTCTGGCCATGGGTGTCTTGGTGTTCTTTATCGTAGTGGCCATCTTGTTGCCCATCTTTGAGATGGGGCAGATGGTTCGCTAGCAGGAGGCTGAAAAAGTCCGCCAGCATCCCAAGCGCGCGGCGGGCGAGAGGAGCGGGATGAGCGAGACAAGGCGGATATCCGACCTATCCACGTCCCGCCTGTCTCGCGCGGCTATTGTGCCGATATGGTTTTTCAGCAGTCGGCTAGTGATCAGTGAGGGAGGACGGGTGATAAGTCTAACAGGAGGTGTTCGATGAGTGGAAGAGAGCAGTTCGAGGGCATGTGGACGATGTGGAGCAGGAACCGCCGACACCGCGGCTCCCTCGCCTCACGCCTCACGCCTCACGCTTGCGGTGGAACCGCCGGCTTTACGTTCATCGAGATCATGGTCGTGGTGGCCATTCTCGCGATCCTCGCAGCCTTGGTCGTCCCTCGCATCATGGGGCGAACCGATGATGCCAAGCGCACGGCGGCAAAAGTTCAAATTCGAAATATCGAAGGCGCCCTGCAGCTCTACAAGCTCGACAACGGTGTCTATCCCTCAACTGAACAAGGATTGAAGGCTTTAGTGGAGAAACCTTCAGTCGGGGTGATCCCAAAGAAGTGGAAGATCGGCGGGTATATTCCAAAACTTCCGGAAGATCCCTGGGCAAACCCCTACAAGTATCTGAGTCCCAGTCAGAAAGGTGATTACGAACTGATCTCCCTTGGAACGGATGGAGAAGTGGGGGGCGAAGGGATTAATGCAGATATCACCAATTGGAATCTGGACAAGGATTAGCAGGATGCTGAAAAAGTCCGCCAGCTTCGTTCTCGCATCGTTCAGACCCTCAACGTACCCCAGAGGGTACGCCTCCGGGTCTTCACTCGCTGCGGCCTTGCTGAACGGCCTTTTTGAGCCTCCTGCGGGCGTGATCTGCGATCATTCGTCAGCGGCTGGGAACGCTCCGACGCGCTCAGCACACATTGTCCGTTTCCCGCGATACGCCTCGCGCCTCACGCCTTACGCCTCACGCTCTTCGAGTGGATTCACTATCATAGAGATCATCCTTGTGCTCTTTTTGCTCGTAGGGTTGTTGGGAATCATCCTGCCTCGAATTTCGCTGGAAGAAAATCTGGGCTCTGTTGGCCGGCGCATGGTCGGAACCGTGCGCTCCCTTCAGAGTCTGGCGATGTTGACCCAGAAGACGGTCCGCCTGTACGTTGATATGGATCGAGGGGTCTATTGGCCTGTGATTCTGGATGGGAACCAAGAAAAGATACCGACCGACGCCACCTGGGCCACGCCGTTGAAACTCTCTGAAACCATTCGCTTTTCAGACATTCTGGTGGCTCAGGGGAAAAAGGAGTCCGGGCGGGTCGATCTGTTTTTCTACCCCACGGGAAGAATCGATCCGGCGACGATGCATTTGGTGGATACGAAAAACAACATTCTGGCCATTGCCATTGAGCCGGTCACAGGAGCGATCCGCATGAGTGATGAGCGGATTGAGCCTCCCAGGCCACTCACAATTCCCGATCGTGTGAGGCCGTTGCTCAAGATGGCAGAGGCAGTCAGGTAATCGCGCCAACGCTGGGAAAGCTGTGTCGGAGCAGAGTGTGCTTCTATGGGAAGTGAACGAGGTTTCACGTTATTGGAAGTATTGATCGCACTCGGCATTCTCGCGCTGGCACTGCCGATCTTATTGGGACTTCGGAATTGGGATCTCGACCTCCATGCGCGAGCCAAGGAACTCACGACTGCTACGATCCTCGCGCAGGAAAAATTGATCGAAACAGAGTTGGGGATACTCTTGCCCCTCGGTGAAACAGGCGGAGAATTTCTTGCGACCCCCCTGGGATCGCAAGCCACCGCCGAAATCACGAATCGCCCGTCGAATTATCGGTGGAAGCGGATTGTGTCGCCCACGCCATTGCCAATCGTGCGGGAAGTCAAAATTCAGGTTCTGTGGCCGCGAGGGAAAACGGAAGAAATGGTCGAGGTTAGTACCTATGTCTTTTCGACAAGCGCCGCGGGGGGCTGAGGGCGGTTTTACACTGGTCGAGGTCCTGCTGGCGGTGTCTCTGGTCGCCATGATGGCCACCTTGGTCTTTGGGTCCCTCTATGTCACGACGAGTGCGATCGACGCGGCACGGGCGAACTCGGCCAATGAGCAGATCGTTCGTAGTACCTTACGTGTCATGACCGATGAATTGTCGGTCGGCGTGGGTCCCACGACCGGTCCTTGGATGGGAATCAACGGCCAGCAGGACGGTCAGCCGGCTGATTCGCTAGCCTTTCTCACGATGGGCCAGTTTCGCGGGGCGGAGTCGACCAAAGATACTGAGCTGGTTCGTATCGTATACACCAGAGAAGGCGATCGCCTCCTTCGATTCGTGCGCAGGAATCTCTACGGTCTGACAGACGAATCCGTCGAACAAGTCGAGCTGGCCACCAAGGTCAAAGGGTTCAACGTGCGTTATTACGACAGCAAAAGTAATCTCTGGCTGGATGAGTGGGATGGTCGTGGACGACCCGGAGCTCCGAAAGCGCTCTTGATCGAACTGACGCTGCTCCAAGCGAATGCAGAACTCCAAACCGTCCGCCAGTGGGTGGCGGTGGGGGCATCATAATGACCTGGCCGTTTGCCTGGGCTGAGACGCTGAAATTTAAAGGCCCCCTGGGGTGGTGGCTGGCGTCGCTGGCCTGCTTCATCGTATTTCTGTTCCTGACCTTTCCCTATGGCCCACTCCAGAACCGCCTGTTGAACGAATTCAATCGCGCGAGTGGATGGGAGGTTCGTGCCGCGGATTGGTCGGTGGGCCTTCCCGCGGCCATTGAGTGGCGGGATGTCCTCCTTGCTGGACCGACGCTCGGGACGATTCCACTTGAAGCCGTGCGGACAACAGTTGGAGTCTTTCAGGCATTGTTAGGGCGACTGGTGCTAGACTACGCCGTCCAGTTACCGGGAGCGGCGCAAGCGGGAGCGGGACGAGCCACGGGATCTCTGACTGCGGCGTCGTGGTCGTTACGGGGTCCTGTCGAAGTCAAAGGCCATCTTCAACAGATGGATCTTGCGGCGGTCCTGAAACCCTATGTGACCAGAGGGATGGTTCAGGGAGATTTTACGCATCGATGGGACAGCGCACAAGGCGACAATGCTGCTCTCAAGGGGGAAGGGACCGTGAAGATCGATATCAAGGACCTCGTAGTCGAACGGATCGCTGCCGGCACCTCCTCGATTCCCTCGCTCACGTTTGGCCGCATCCAAGCCGCGCTCGCCTGCCGCGATGCCGCCTGTGATGTGACGGAGTTGAAGGGAGACGGCGTGGACGGATCGTTTACGGCCCAGGGTCGTATGATGTTGCGGCAACCGCTGCAGCTGAGCCTTCTGGATCTCACGGTCACCGTGGTTCCCGGGGCTGGGTTTGCCCAAAAAGCGGCGAGCCTCTCATTGCCGCCGTTCCAGCCTGGGACTCCCTTGACGTTTAAGCTGGTTGGACCGATCATGCATGCGAGAGTGGCGCTCTAGTAGGCGGCGTGACGCGCGAGAAAGGCGGGACATGCGAGACGGGCAAGATACACGCAAGTCGTTATTCCAAGCAATTTCGATGGTCTTCCGCGTCTCGCGTTTCTCGCGAGTCCCGCTCGTCCCGCGCCGGTTATGAGGAGTGAACAGGGTTGTCGATGATTGCTGAATGTGTCGGGCTTGATATCGGACAGACGGCCTTCAAGGCCGTGCGCTTTCGCCGCCGTCTGACAGGGCGTGAATCGGTGGAATATTTTCACCTTCCCGTTCCCTATGGGCGTCAGGAACACACGGAACCGGCGCATCGCGCAGCCATGCTCAGAAATTTCCTCTGGCAGCATGGTTTGTATGGCAGTGGGGAGATTGTCACCGCACTCTCCTGCCAGGATGTGTTTGTCAGGACCCTCTCTTTTCCCTTTCGCGATGCCTCCAAGCTGGCGCAGGTCGTCCCGTTCGAAATGGAAAATCTGATTCCCATGCCTTTGGAGGACGTCATGGTCGACAGTCTGCTATTGCCGGCACGAGAATCCCAGGAAGGGGCCGCGAAAGCCAAAGGGTCCGACGTCCTCGTCACCGCAGCGCCCAAAGCAAAAATTGCTGAACATTTGCAGTTTATGGCCTCCGCTGATCTGAATCCCTCTGCGATCACGATTGACGGCATGGCCTTGTTTTCTGTCAGCCAATTTCTGAAAGAGGAAGGGGCTCAGGTTCCCGGCGACATGGCGATCATCGATGTCGGGGCCTCGAAGACGACCTTATGTCTCGTGCATGAAGGCCGTCCCGTGCTGTTGCGGACCGTGCTGTGGGGCGGGAATCATCTCACCCATGCGCTCGCCGTGCGCTATGCCTGCAGCTTCGCCGAAGCGGAACGACGGAAGCGGGCCATGGCCGTGCAGGAAGTCGATGCCTGGCTCGAACCGGTCCTCAAAGAGTTACGCGTCTCCCTCCATGCCTACGAAGGCACCGTTCATCAACGGTTGACTCATTGTTGGGTATCGGGCGGCGGTTCTAAACTGAGAGAATTGAGCGGGCATATGGCACATCAACTGGGCTTACTCCCGGTCGGCCCGCGGCAAGGATTTGGATCGAGTTGTCCCCGCGCATTTTCCATTGCATTCGGATTGGCGATCCATCCGAACATTGTCCGCCCCCGCTGGAAGTCGAGGCTGGTGGGATCAGGTCTCGCTCTGGACTTCAAAGCCGGTAGTGATGCCGCTTCGGCCACAACAGATGTCTCGAAACAGGATCGGCGGTTGGCCTTCTGGGGAGGGCTCATCCTGGCGGTACTGGTGCTAGTAGATCTCTCTATACGCGTGGTGCTCAAGGATTCGACGGTCAAGGATCTCAAGCGCGGGCTCCAGGCGCAATACGAGCAAACATTTGGTCCAGGCGCCGGCCCGGGTGAGGAGTTGGACCAGGCACGCTATCGAGTTTCGCAGATCGAGAAAGGTCTTTCGATTGTCGATGGCACACGCTACAACGTCCTTACCGGCCTTGCAGAACTGGTGAAACATGTGCCGCCAGGCGTAACGTTGAAAGTGCGGGAACTGACGATCGACGGGACCAGCATTCATCTAGAGGGAGAAACAACAACCTTCGATGCGGTCGAGAAGATCAAGCAGGCCTTCGTGGCAGCCAAGACGTTTGATGACGTGTCCATTAGCGATACCCGTGTCGGGGCTGTGCCGAACCAAGTCGTGTTTCGCCTCACCTATACGGTGCAACGGCCATGATGCAGATGCTGAAAGAACGGTGGCAGCACTTTTCACAGCGCGAGCGTATCATCGTGGCTGCCGGCGGGGCCATGGTCGCAGCCGCGCTCGTCTTTCTGCTGATCATCGATCCGCTCATGGCGACAATCGACAAACTCGATCGACAAGCGCGACGGAAATTGAAAGACAGCCAGGAACTTGCGCTCGTGGCGCAAGAGTACGTGGTCAAGCAGGCGCGTATCGCCAAGCTCGAACAGCGCATGCCGAAACCGCCGGCCCAGTTTTCGCTGCTGGCGTTCATGGAAGAAGCGACGACGACGGCGCAGATTCGCGATCGCATTGTCGGTTTGCAGCCACAGGCCCCCATTGTCGTCGAAGGCTATCAAGAGACCGCGGTCGACCTTCGGCTCGACGGCGTGTCGCTTCCCCAGATCCTCGCGCTGCTGGTTGCCATCGAACAGGCCCCCTATGGCGTTCAGGTGCACCATCTGCAGTTGAAACCGAAATACGATAATCCGGTCAATCTCGACGCGACGCTGAGAATCGTGACCTATGCGAAGGTCTGATGAACGTGGTATTGCCCTTCTTCTCACCCTCCTGGTTCTCACCCTCCTGGTTGCACTGATTCTCGAGTTCGATGCCGAGGCGAGGCGGGAATACCGCGACGCCGCGGCCTTCCGCGATAATTTCAAAGCGACCGTGCTTGCGCGCGCGGCGGTGCAGGCAGCCCGTGGCGTGTTGCAACAAGACTTCTTGAAGGACAAGCAAACGGGCCAGTTCTTCGACGCCCCCACCGACTTGTGGGCCTTGCCCATCAAGAATTATGCGATCGGTGACGGCCTGCTGAGCGCGCAGATCGAGGATGAACGGGGCAAGCTGAACCTGAACGACCTGGCGGCCGGAGGAGATCCCACTGCCAGAAAGATCAAGGTGTTGAGGGTCAAGCGACTCTTCGAACTCGTGCAGGTCAATCCGGATCTGGTGGACGCCATCGTCGACTGGGTGGATCAGGACGAGGTGCCGGAAGCGGCCGGCGCAGAGAGCCTCTACTATCAAACGCTGCGTCCCTCCTACCGGGCGGCCAACGCTCCCCTGCAGACCGTCTTAGAGTTACGGCTGATTAAAGGGATGACTCCCGACATCATTGCGAAGCTCTCGAAGGTGGTGACCGTCTATCCGCAAGAAGGTGAAAGCCGGGTGAATGTGAACACCGCCGACCCCCTTGTGCTTCAGGCCCTCGATCCTCGTATCACGCAAAGCATGGCTGCGGAAATTATCCAGGCGCGTCCCTTCAAGACCGTTCAGGAGTTAGACCGCGTCAACAGCTTTGAGGCCGTTGGGAAGGAACTCCGTCTTCAAAACCTGTACGACATCAAGAGCGACCTGTTCTTGGCCCGTATGATCGTGGGGGTGAACGAGATAACCAGGAATGCGACCGTGGTGCTCCGGCGCGATCCGAATACTGGAACGGGAGCGGTGCTGTATTACCGCGTCCTCTAACAGGTTAAGACGCGATCTAAAGTTCGAAGTTCTGGGTTCGAAGTTCAGAGAACCTCGAACTTCGAACCTCGAACAGTCGTCCGTCTCGCTCGTCCCACCTCCTCGAAGTTCTTCGAATCCCCCTGCAAATTTAACAATCGTGTAACCCCACTGTCATCTCGCCTTAATCGATTGGGCCTACCCTTCACGTCAGTAAACACGATCGATAGTCCCTAACAACAAGATAAGGAGGTATTCGAATGAGACGACTGTGGTTCGCAACCTTCGCCTGCGTGATCGGCCTTGGGTTGATCGTCCAGGCCAATATGGCCCAAGCCAGCCTAGAAGACATTCTCTATGAAAAAGGACAGATCACGAAGGAAGAATGGATCAAGGCCAAAGCCGACTCCGAAAAGACTATTGAAGAGGAGCACCAGAAGCTCGATCAGCAATTCCCGATTTCTATGCGGTACAAAGACGGCTTCAACATTCAAACCCGCGATGGAAATTTTTTGATGAATATACAGGGGCGAGTGCAGCTACGGTATTCCTACCCACAAGAGGGCGATTCTCTGACGCCGGCTTCCGCGACGGCTTTCGACGACAAAGACGTGAGCTCGTTCCGTGTTCGCCGCGCACGCATCAAGCTCGGGGGGCATGGCTTTCAGCCATGGCTGAAATACTACGTCGAATATGACTGGGTGAGCAATACTTTGCTTGACTATCGCATTGATATCGCCAGGTTCAAGTGGGCCACACTCCGCGTAGGCCAATGGAAGATCGATTATAATCGGGAACGGGTAGATTCATCCGGCGCCCAACAATTTGTTGAACGGTCGATCGTCAATTCGCCCTTTACACTTGATCGCCAAATCGGGGCCAGGTTGGGCGGACATCTCTTTGAACAAACCCATGCCTACCTGGTGTACAACGTCGGTGTGTTTACCGGCATAGGAATCAATCAGAGCCATAATGACGACAAACATATGCTCTACATGGCCAGACTGCAATGGAACTTCATGGGCCGCGATCTTCCATTCTCTCAATCCGACACGGAATACACAGAGCTCCCTACGGGCAGCCTTGCCTTCGCTGCGGCACATAATCGGGCGGACCGGTTCAACTTTCCCACGACTTCACGAGCAACCGGTGTGGTCGATGGTCAATTTGAAATCAACCAGGCCGTGGAGGAAATCGCCTTTAAATACCGGGGGTTTTCTCTCCAGCAGGAGTTTCACGTCAAAGGGGTTGAAAATAAAAGCATTCAGTCGAGAACAACCCTTTTGGGAGCATATGTGCAAGCCGGATATTTCCCGCATTACATGATTGATTTCATTCCTCAACCTCTCGAAGTCGCCTTCCGCTATGCCTTTGTCGATCCAAACGACACTGTCCGTAATGACGTACTGCGAGAGCAAACGGTCGCTCTTAACTGGTTCTTTGCAGGACATCGCAACAAGCTCACGCTTGACGGTTCACATCTGTCCCAAGCGGGGGGTAGAGACGAAGATCGAGTCAGGCTTCAATATGACGTCTCGTTTTAGCGCAAGGAGTTGCAGACTGTCTTGACGCGACTCCCTCCCAGGTTGGGTACTACTCCTGCGCAGGTGTAGTGCGGGAGTTAACACGGTTGTAACATTCATGTAATGTCCCGGTAACAGGACACGACCATCCTTATGGATGATGAAAGGAGTTTCAATGAAAAGATCAACTTCCAAGCCCAGTCTCTGGTGCCTCACCATCCTATGGGCTCTTGTTGCCAGTATCCCATCGGCCTATGCCGATGACGCGATTACGCTCGACCCAGCCTTGAAAGGCTACATCAAAGTCAGCGGGGTGTCAGGCAATGTCAATAGCATCGGCTCGGATACTCTCAATAATCTCATGACCCTTTGGGCTGAAGGATTCCGTAAACAATATCCCAACGTCAAAATCCAGATCGAAGGCAAGGGGTCCAGCACGGCTCCTCCAGCCTTAATTGAAGGCACGGCGCAGCTTGGGCCGATGTCCCGCGCGATGAAAAATACCGAGATTGATGCCTTCGAAAGAAAATTTAGATATAAACCCACTGCATTCCCGGTCGCCATCGATGCGCTCGCCGTCTACGTCAACAAGGACAACCCGATTAAGGGACTCACGATGGCGCAAGTCGATGCGATCTTTTCCAAGAGCCGACGCTGGGGCCACAAGGAGAACATTCAGTTGTGGAAACAGGCCGGCTCGGATGAAGGCCTGAGCAACAATCCCATCAGTATCTATGGACGGAACTCGGCCTCCGGCACCTATGGATTTTTCAAGGACACTGCGCTCAAAAACGGAGATTACAAGGACGAAGTCAAAGAACAGCCTGGATCAGCCTCCGTGGTCCAAAGCGTGAGCGAAGATCAAGACGGCATCGGCTACAGCGGCATTGGGTATCTCACATCGAACGTGCGCGCCGTTCCGTTGGCCGAGAAAGACGGCATGCCGTTTATGGATGCCAACCAACACAACGCGGACAATGGATCGTATCCGCTCTGGCGCCACCTCTATCTCTATGTCAACAAGGCGCCCAATAAACCGCTTGATCCGATCGTCGGAGAATTCATCAAATTCATCTATAGTAAGGAAGGGCAGCAAGTCGTGATCAAAGACGGATTTTTCCCACTGAAGGTCGGCACGATCGAGAAGGAACTCAAGAATCTTGACTAGCGACCCCGATCCCGCTCTGGCCTCCTCTCCTGCTGTAGGGGCGTACGGACATGCGCCCCTGCAGAAGATATCGCAACACTCAACCCATGTACTGTGGCGCCGCATCTTTGATCGGCTTGCTCAAGCCGTCATCACCATGGGTGGGATCGCCGTCATCCTGAGCATTATCGGTATTTTTATTTTCTTGGTGAAAGAAGTGGCCCCCGTGTTTTTCCCTCCACAAGGGACCCAGACCGGTCAGGTGGCCGGCGCTCCTCCACCAAAGACGCTCCCGCAATCCAGCCTGGTTGGCATGGACGAATATCAAGAGATTGTCTATCAACTCACAGCAGGGTCCGATCACCAGATTCGCTTCTTCAATGCGCGCTCCGGTACGCCCATCGCCCATGATCTTCCTTCAGGCTTAGACAAGGTTCACATCACCTCCATTGCTCGAGCGGTAGGGAGCGGCAATCAATTTGCCTTCGGCACGGACGATGGTCGCATCATTCCTGTGACGCTTGAGTTTGCAGCCAGTTTTGCGGAGGGGGCACGCCAGATCGTTCCAACAGTCACCCTTGGCTCTGTGGTGCAATTGACTCCCACGAAAGAGCGCATTATTCGTTTGGCCTATCAGCCGACGGAGCGAGGCCCACTCGCTGTGGCCCTGACAGAACACGAGCGTCTTTGGTACGCCGCCACACCATTCGCGACCGCTCCTATAGCACTGACAGGTCACGGCGCTGAGCCCGTGACGGCCTTGATCTTTGACAGCCGCGGCGACACACTTTCGATTGGAACGGCCGGCGGGAACCTTTACCACTATGATGTGCGAGAGGGCACCCAGCCAGGTCTGATCGAAACCATATCCGTGGCTCCGGCTGGCGTTTCAGTCACCGCCCTGTCTTACTTGATTGGAGATCGTTCGCTGGCCATCGGCACCAGCGCCGGCGACGTCTCAGTCTGGATGCCGGTGCGTCAGGCTCAAGACAGTTCGACGACTCGCGTTCGCCTGATTCATCAGTTCGAGGCACATCCTTCTCCCGTCACCGGGATCTCTCCATCGCTTCGCGACAAAGGGTTCATCACCGGCGATACGCAGGGCAATCTTTTTGTCCACTACTCCACCTCCGCACAGACTCTGTTAAAGATTCCAGGGAACCACCAGGCGATTCACACCCTGACATTTTCTCCCAAAGCCGATGGAGCCGTGGCCCTCACCGACCAGGGAGAATTGCTCACTTATGCGATTCACAACCCCCATCCGGAGACAACACTCGCAACCCTGTTCACGCCTGTCTGGTATGAAGGCTACGAGGGACCGGAACATGTGTGGCAATCCTCCAGTGGCGCCGATGACTTTGAAGCAAAGTTCGGCCTCCTCCCCCTGATCTTTGGCACGCTGAAAGGGACTCTCTACGCCATGCTGGTTGCAGTGCCTCTGGCCCTCCTAGGCGCCATCTATACAGCAATGTTCATGCACCCCGATCTTCGAGCCAAGATCAAACCGACCATCGAGATGATGGCGGCTCTCCCGACCGTCATCCTGGGCTTCTTGGCCGGCTTGTGGCTGGCGCCTATGCTCGATGGGATTTTCCCTGCGATGGTCGCAATGACTGTGGCCGTGCCCATGAGCGTCGCGGTCACGGCGATTCTTTGGCAATATCTCCCAGCTACAATCATTCGTCGCCTTCGCCCTGGGATGGAAACGTTTATCCTGATTCCTATCATTATCGGTGTCGTCTGGATCTGTCTGAGCTTGAACCAGCCGATCGAGTCGTTCCTGTTCGGAGCTGACTATAAAACCTGGTTTGCCACCCATTGGGGACTCAGGTACGACCAACGGAATGCTCTCGTGGTGGGGGTTGCGATGGGCTTTGCCATCGTTCCTATTATCTTTAGTATTTCTGAGGAAGCACTGTCCAACGTTCCGCGACATTTGATCGCCGGATCTCTTGCGCTGGGAGCCACCCGCTGGCAGACCTTGGTCAAGCTCGTGCTGATCTCGGCAAGCCCTGGAATCTTCTCCGCGTTGATGATTGGCTTTGGCCGGGCCATTGGAGAAACCATGATCGTTCTCATGGCCACGGGGAACACCCCCATTATGGATTGGAGCCTGTTCAATGGCTTTCGCACATTATCGGCCAATATCGCCGTGGAAATTCCAGAAGCCCCGCATGGAGGCACACTCTATCGCATCTTATTCTTGGCGGCCGTGCTTTTATTTGTGTTTACGTTTCTGATCAACACCGTCGCGGAAATCGTCAGGCAACGGTTGCGAACGAAGTACAGCCAGTTTTAATGCGCACTACTTTCAAAAGATTCCTCGCCTCCGGCAACGTCTTCATCTGGGGATGCGCCGCCGGCGTCTCGGTATCCCTGCTCATGGTCTTTGGGCTGTTACTTTTGATCATGATCAACGGTTTGGGGTACTTTTGGGTTTCGGATATCGTCGAGCTCACTCTGAAAGATCAACAGCATGTGATGGGGCAACTGGCCGGACGCGAAGTCATCCCGCGCTCTGTTACCCGGGACCACCCTGAAGGGAAAGGTCGCCTTCGGGTCAAGATCGGGAATCGTGACTTATATGGGCTTGATTTCAAATGGGTCAACGACGATCAGATTGTGTCACAAACGTATCCGACAGATATTGTGCTCTTGGAACGCCGCGAATGGGGGAACATGTATGCCAGGATCAAGGCTGTCTACAAAGGAGAGACGCTTCAGGCAGAAGGGAACGGAGATGGATGGATTGCCTTGGCTCCCCTTATCCGCACCACCAATGCCCTCCATCAACAGATCACTAGGATAGAAAACATCGAAATCGGCTCTATTAACGCAGACATCGAGCGGGCGCGGTTGAAGATCCGTGCGTTAGAAATGGGAAATCCCTCCTCACCCATCCCCTCTCCCCCCTCAGATTCCCTCGCCCCCGATACGAGGGAGAGAGGGCAAATTGATAATCTCAAAGCACAGGTTGCTGCCGCTGAATCCCGTTACCAAGTGAAAACCATAGAATTGGAAACGTTGCGCACACAATTCAATGAATACTCAGTCATCATGGTGGATGCAAACGGACGAGAAAAGCAGATCCCTGTGGGACAGATCATTCGCGCCCTACGCCCGAACGAGATGGGCCTGTTGCACAAGAGCTGGACCTATCTCACGAATGTGTGGTCAGTCCTCAGCACCGAGCCCAGAGAAGCCAACACAGAAGGCGGCATTTTCCCGGCCATTTTCGGAACCGTCATGATGGTCATCATCATGAGCCTCGCCGTCGTCCCATTCGGCGTGCTTGCCGCGCTCTATTTGCGAGAATATGCCAAGCAAGGCACCATGGTTCGTCTCGTGAGAATCGCCGTCAACAATCTCGCAGGCGTGCCCTCAATTGTCTTCGGTGTGTTCGGATTAGGCTTTTTCATATACGCCATCGGTGGGACCCTCGACACACTCCTCTTTCCTGAACGACTTCCGACACCAACGTTTGGCACCGGTGGCATTCTATGGGCGTCACTGACGTTGGCCTTACTCACGGTGCCGGTGGTCATTGTCGCCACAGAAGAAGGACTGGCCGCCGTGCCCCGGGAGTTTCGTGAAGGATCATTGGCTCTTGGAGCAACCAAGTTGGAAACGATGCTCAAAGTCGTGATACCCTGTGCCCTACCAGGCATTCTGACTGGATTGATTTTGGCGATGGCCCGCGCTGCGGGCGAGGTGGCACCGCTCATGCTGACNGGAGTCGTNAAGCTTGCNCCNNCGCTCCCNGTAGACAGTTCCTGGCCCTTTTTCCACNTCGATCGAAAGTTCATGCACCTGGGATTTCATATTTACGACGTGGGNTTTCAGTCCCCCAATGTGGAAGCNGCGAAACCAATGGTCTANATNACNACCCTGGTANTGATNNNNGTNGTAGTNCTGTTNAATTTCACCGCGATTATCCTTCGNAACCACCTGCGCAAGAAGTATGCNNGCTCAGTGTTATAGNGGNNCTCNATGCANCCTTCTC
>SPAX01000037.1:15737-22262 GCA_005239475.1 Nitrospira sp.
TGACACAACAGCCNTCCCAATCNCANANNCTNNACTCACAAAGGCTCAACGTGCAGGACNNTCATCGCCAGTTGCCTGACNATGATTCCAACANTCAAGCCGTCAANCTTNCCTTGAATCANGTCAACTTTTTTTACGGGGACCGNCANGCTCTCTNCAAAATCNATATCGNGATCATCAANAATCAGGTCACGTCGTTCATTGGGCCATCNGGCTGTGGNAAATCCACCNTGCTGCGATGCCTNAATCGNCTCAACGACTTGATNGAAGGCGCTCGATTAGAAGGCACNNTGCTGCTTGANGGCGNGGATATCTATGGNCCCGATGTGGATATNACCGACCTGAGAAAACGTGTCGGGATGGTCTTTCAGAAATCGAACCCCTTCCCNAAANCGATCTACGANAACGTGGCCTATGGGCCACGTCTTCATGGAATCCGAAACCGNGGNCAGTTAGATCANATTGTNGAAGAGGGGNTCAAAGGCGCAGGGNTGTGGGATGAAGTGAANGATCGTCTCCAAGCAAGCGCCNTNGGTCTNTCTGGAGGNCAACAACAACGNCTNTGTATCGCCCGCGCNCTNGCGGTCAAACCGGATGTNTTGCTGATGGACGAACCCTGCTCGGCNNTGGATCCCGTGGCCACCGCCAAAATTGAAGAANTGCTCTTNTCCTTGAAGCAAGANNTGACGGTCGTCATTGTCACCCACAANATGCAGCANGCGGCGCGGGTNTCNGATTGGACGGCGTTNATGTACCTCGGCGAACTGGTGGAGTTTGGCCTCACGAAGCAGNTCTTTACCACGCCTTCCAAGAAGCAGACAGAAGACTACATCACTGGACGATTTGGGTGAAGATTATGACACAGCGCCACTTTGACGAAGAACTCGCCGACTTGAAGACCAAGCTCCTGCGAATGGCCGGTCTGGCGGAAGATCAGATCGACAAGGCCCTCACCGCACTGGTGACTCGCGACTCGGCCCTGGCCCGCCAGGTGATCGAACGGGACCACCAGGTCAACGCCTTGGATGTAGAGATCGACGAAGAGAGTATCCTATTGCTGGCCCTCCATCAGCCTGCCGCACATGACTTGCGGTTAGTGACGACGATGATGAAAATCGCTACCGAACTCGAGCGAATCAGCGACCTGGCAGAGAATGTCTGCGAGCGGGCGATCGAGTTGAACGAAGAGCCGCAGCTCAAACCCTACATCGATATCCCGCGGATGGGTAACCTGGCGAGAAAAATGGTGAAGGAAAGCATCGATGCGTTCGTGAAGGATGATGCCGTGCTCGCTCGGAAGGTGCTCACGGACGACGACGACGTCGATGATCTGATGGAGCAGTTATTCCGCGAGCTGCTGTCATTCATGCTCGAGGACACTCGCACGATTTCACGCGCCATTCGCTTAAGCTTCATTGCCAAATATCTCGAACGGATGGCCGATCATGCCACCAACATCGCCGAGCTGGTGGTCTATCTCGTGGAAGGCAAGATCATCCGTCACACCACCCCGCCAGGATCTTCAGCACACGATCTCGCACAGCAGTAATCCTTGTTGATTTTCAGGTCGCGGTTGGTCTTTTCTTGTCGAGGAGAGTCAGCCGGTGCAGGAATTGATTCGTTGTCCGAGGAATTGACGATCTATTCATTGGATCATTGACGATTTGCGGTGCCTTCCAATGCTGCAATGATTCAACGCACACATCTTCAATTCTTCAGTCACTGGTGCAATGGATCAATCATCAATTGTCCTGCGGGATACGCTTCACGGGTATCGAGAACACCGCATGGGAAAAGGCGCGTCCCTGGGCAAAGAGGCTGTCATGACAGACTCAGGGCGGGCGGGTAAGAAGAGCGACTTCTTCAGCATCCTGCGAGGGAAAGAGATAATTATGCCACGAAATGGGTGGAGAAGAGTATGTACTCGAATCGGTGTCGGCGGTGGACGAGCCTGTTGCATCGGGCGAGTTGGTCGACGCGGTGGAAAATTTGATTCCAGGTGTATTGAGGCATGAGGCAGACGAGCGTATCCAGACTGATGACCGTCTGCTCATTGAGATGGTCGAGAATGGTTGCCATGAGAGCATCGCTATGGGGACGCTCCCGTTGTACAGGATGAACATCCGGATCTGATTCAAGAAGAGAACTTATAGGCATAGGTACCTCCCAGTGAGATTATGGAAATGATGGGCCCAGTTGATTGGCCTGTTGCGTAAACGTCGTCGGCGCTGGGCTGTATCGGACGGCCAGGATGCGCATGAGACCCAGCGTGATTAAGATGCCTCCCAGTATCGCGAATTGACGCCACTCCCCGCCCGTGAACCATCGTGAGATGATCTCCGTCAGCATTACGACGAGCACGGTATCCACGATAAATGTGACACGCACTCGTCCGTCTGAACAGTAGGTCAGCGTCGTTTTTAAGACTTCCACGACCGCAAGCAAGGTTAACGCATCGACAATAATGTGTCGGAGCGCGATGTCAAGATCGGTGGACATGAGTAGCCGCAGGTCGAGAAACGTTTTTACGACGCCGCCTGCCAGACCCAGGAGGATCGTCAGGGTAAGCAGGCTCAGGATGAATCGCGTGCCCGCTTCCCAGACACGTGTGATGTCATAGGCCGTGAGCGTGATGATGAATCGCTTGGGCCAGCCGTTCGACAGAGTCTGTTCCATTGTGGTTTGTGTCATGGTCCTATTCGTGTCTCGAAAAGGCGTTCCAGGCATCTCGACCGAGTGCGACGATGAACAGCATGGCGGCGAGCACGAGAGTGAAACGCACACCCATTGCAAAGAGTGATGTGAAGAGATCAAATGCCATGACTACAAGTCCCCTTTCTGTGACGCCGGCCACGGACTCTTACAACTCATCCATAGAAGAGGGAAGATGGCTCGTGCGCGCATCGTTAGCAATGTCTGAATCGCTTGAATGATCGATGTGGCAAGCAAGAGAGAGATCGTGAACAGGAACAGATGGGGGGCTGTGTTCTTCATGACCTGTTCCAGAGGTATGGTGAAAGGTTTTTGCATCTTCTCGTGCCTCTACCCTAACCGGGACATATTCCAGTTCAGTCAATTCCTTGTAAACTATATGTAAATTGTGTGCCGAGCAGAGCGATTAAGGCTGTTCTGGTTTGGAATTGAGCCAGTCGTTCTTTTTTAGCTCACATCGGAGCGGGAGAGGTGCGGCCTGACAGAGGGTACGGGTGTAAATGAGAAGAGTCTTCTCGAAGAAGAGAAGAAAGAAAGAAAAAGAAGCGGCTGCTGTTGTTGGATCAATTGCCAGCCTTCATTTTGTACGCAGCATTCAGTGGCGTTAATCACGCGTGACGGCATTCGGGCATTCGCTGTAATCACTGGTGAACTCGTCCGCTGGCTTGTTGGGGTGGACCCATTCGGTCGAGGAGTGGGCGGTTAGTAGGAAATCAGCCACGACCAGGGTCCATCTTCATATGTTACGCATCAACCTCTCCTCAGTGAATCTATCGTATGAGGCAAGATAAACCTGCTACCGACGAACCGCCAAGCGCGAGAGTCGCCTCAATTCTCGAAATGCACAGGGCGAACAGCCGGATAGTTAAACTATCGCATCATCCCCCATTCGTATAATTGTTGTGTAGGTATAGGGTCTGCTACCGTGCGGCCTAGATCACACGAATGGGGGCATCTGTGACAGCCGCCGATAGTCTCATGTTGGATGCGAAGCAAGCGATCATGGATGAACATCATCGTCGTTTTCAAACTCTCCACCAGGAAGGGCGATGGGTGGAGGCGCTCCAACAAATTCACGTCACCCTGCGCTGTGCAACAGATCTCCTCAATGAGTCGCTCCGAGTCCTCGACGAATCCCTTGAGACTCACAACCAGACTTCTGCCGACGGCTCCACTCCCGCACCTAGAACTATTCAGTGATTGGGGCGTACCTCCGCATCTCCTCTCTTCTTCAAACGAGGGAGGCATAATCTTGTCAACTTCAACCGTCGGAAGTTCTTCTCTGCCACTGTCTCCTTGACGGGGAAGCATACGTGAACGCCCGGACCTTCTGATTCTTGACCTCATGCTTCCAGAAATTGACGGCATTGAAGTCTGCAAAAGAATCCGCACTGCGCCGGACATCGCGCTCCTTCCCATCATCATGCTGACGGCCAAAGCAGAGGAGTCCGATACCATTATCGGGCTCGAACTCGGCGCCGACGACTATGTGATGAAACCGTTCAGTCCCAAATCCTTGGTCGCCAGGGTGAAAGCGCTTATTCGGCGTCTCGGACGGACGGATGATCCGATGCAATCATCTTTTGGTTTTGGGCCACTCTTGCTGGATCTTCCCCGGCATGAAGTCACCGTGAAGGGTAACGAGGTGGCGCTCACTGCCAACGAATTTGGCCTGCTCGAACATCTGCTGAGTCACCCTGGGCGCGTACTGACTCGAGACGTCCTGCTGAATGCCATATGGGTTTATGACTACTATGGCACCACGCGATGCGTGGATGTGCATATCCGCAGGCTGAAGCTCAAGGCTCCGCTACTCGACGACGCCATCATCTCGGTCAAATCGTTGGGGTACAAGCTGTCGGATCAGGCCCCAGAGAAGTAGCTTTAAGCGGCAATCTGTTCCAGATGACAAGGACATGGTGTCTCCTCCTTCCTGGCTGTCGAAGGCCTCGCCTACCACTATTAGCAGGATGCTCAAAAATTCCACCAGCGGCGTTAAAAGGTTAAGGATGAGGTCGAGGCTGAGAAAAAATAAGCCTGCTCGACGCTTAACCTTAACCTCAACCTCGCTCAACCTTCTTCAGCTGTTACGGCCGTGATGGACGGCCTTTTTGAGCATCCTGCTGGGTCTTCTCCTCCTGTCCCGCTCGACTAAGCTCGTCGCAGGCACACGTGCGACCCAGTGGATTTCTGGGATGCCAAAATAGTTTTTCTGGAGCCTTTTAGACGCTCATGATGATTGGCTCGTCCCCCTGCTTTAGGGATTGCTTCCTTACCTTTCCATCTGCGACATTTAAAGATGCCGAAAGGTGTTGCAATGGCTCGTGCCAACAAGCTTTCCTCGAAGGCGCCAGATATCGCTGCTGGCAGCCCGGTTGTAAAATCAACGGTCGAGCGTGAAATCAAGCTGGCGGTCGATGACCATTTTTACCTGCCCCATCTTCCCGGCATCCCGCTGCCGCGACGCCTGCTGACCTCGACCTACTACGACACCTTCCAGTGCGACCTGGCCCACGCTGGGATCACCCTCCGCCATCGAGTCGAACGCGGGAAACAGGCCTGGCAACTGAAACTCCCGCTGATGAATGATCGGCAGGAAATTGAGCTGGTCGATCGCCAATCTATTCCACCAACAACGTTCCGCGATCTGCTCTTTCTCCATCTCGGACGGCGGCGGCTCATGCCTGTGGCGACCTTGCGGGTCTGGCGGACGGGCGTCCGCGTGCGCGCGGACAAGATCGATATCGCAGACGTCACGCTCGACCACGTGTCCGTCATGAAGAACGGAGCGGTACTTCAGCGGTTTCGAGAACTTGAAATCGAACAGGTGAATGGGAAGGACAGTGCACTGCTCGACCTCGAACGGCAGCTCCGTCGAGCGGGAGCCGAAGATCATGACGGACGCCCCAAGCTATTTCGCGCGCGCTCCATGCCCGCCCCTGGTCCTGGGCTACCGCCGGCACCGGATGCACCGGTGGTGGATCATCTGAAGCGGGCTCTCGCAGGTCATGTTCGATGGCTGCTCGCGCATGACCCCGGCGCCAGGCTCGGAAGGGAACCTGAAAGCCTGCACCAAATGCGTGTGGCCACGAGACAATTGCGCGCCGTCCTGCGCGCAACCAGGCCTCTGCTCGTTCCTGAATGGGCAGAATCGTTGCAGGACGAGTTGCGATGGCTAGGCCAACTGCTGGGACCGGCTCGCGATCTCGACGTCCAACTCGCCTATTTCCGTGAGGAGTGTGCCGCGCTGGATGCACGAGACCGCCGGCCACTGACACCATTCATCGTCTACCTGGAAGCCCAGCGGAACAACGCCCAAGAGGTCCTGCTGAGCGAGTTGAAAAGCGCTCGGTATCTCGACTTGATTCGGCGGCTCCGGCAAGCGATGGTGGATCCGACCGTCGTCGAATCCACGGTGACGCTAAGTGACCTCGCAAAGAGCGCGTTCAAGAAACTGCGGAAGGCGATTCAACGTCTGGAATCGTCGCCGAATAATGTCAGACTCCATGAGATCCGCATCAAAACCAAACGAGCCCGCTATGCCGCCGAACTCGCAGAACCGACGGTCGGCAAGGCAGCCACACGCTTCATCAAAAATGCCTGCACTCTGCAGGACCTCTTAGGCATGCACCAAGACGCCATTCAAGCCGAAGCGTATGTCCGGGCGTTCCTCAAGCACTCGACGAGTGTACGGGCGGCCTTCGTCGCCGGACGCATGGTCGAACGCCAACGGGAACGGAGTGAGAGGGCCAGAAAGAAAATGCGAACGCTTTGGAAAGGACTGATGAAGCGGGGCGAAAGAGCTTGGGGTTA
>SPAX01000038.1 GCA_005239475.1 Nitrospira sp.
CTGCCTGCTGACGCCCTCAGCACGGCCTGGGAGCGACTCATGGAGGCAGGCGCGACATACGGCATCAAGGCGGTCGGCAGTCACGCTCGCGAGGCCCTCCGCATCGAAGCAGGGCTGCCAAGGGCCGGGCCAGACCTCAACGAAGAGATCGTCCCACCAGAAGCGAACCTGGAAGGGAAAGCGTTCAGCTTGAATAAGGGCTGCTATCCTGGGCAAGAGGTCGTGGCGAGGATGGACACCTACGGCAACGTACGGCGGCACTTAGTCGGGCTGGTCATGAATGGCTCGATCATCCCTCCGAGGGGCGCCAAGTTATTCAGCGGAGACCGGGAAGTTGGCTGGGTCAGCAGTGCCACGCACTCACCACAGCTCAAGACCCCGATCGCTCTGGCATTCCCTCTCCGGGACTTTTCAGCCCCCGGCACCAACCTCACCATTGAAGTCGCCGGCACACGTCACGACGCGACCGTCCAGGCCATCCCCTTCTACCACCGCGCCTAATCCCGCAGCGAGTGAGGTAGGCTGAGGTCGAGGTCAAGATTGAGCGAGGATCAGGCTCTTTTTTCTCAGCCTTAACCTAAGCCTTACCCTTCCGGAATGCTGGCGGGATTTTCAGCATCCTGCCACTTTACTTTTCGGGGTTCCTGACTGACGACACCGCGCTGGCGAAAGCTAGCAGGCTCTTCCGTTCATCGTCTTCAAGCGCCAGCAAGAGGTGGGCCTCCTCGGCATGCATCAGGCGAAGACTGAGAAACGGCTCTTCTCGGCGCTTCTCTTTATTTTCCCACATCGCATCGATCACCTGAACTTTGTCCAGCTGACCGACCGAGACCACGTCGTAGCGAAAATACGAATCGCCAATGACCATGTCGAACAGCACATTGCCGGCAGTGAGGAGCACTAGATTAAAGCGCCCCTGATCTTCGTAGCCCTCCGGCAAAAACTTGTTGATGTGGCAGAGCGCAACTTTACGATCACCTAAGGCTGCGCGGATCTTTTCTTTTAGGACCGGGTAATCAATCTGCATGGCCTTTTCATCAAGCCCGGTCGCCGCCGCAGCGGCATTTTGAGCCTTTTCAAAAATCTCATCAGCCGACATCAACCCTGTCATGTTTAGTCCTTTCATCCAAACCCTGTTAACTCACGGTACGCCGGGCCTTCACGGCTCTGGCGACGCCGACCAACCCAAGGCCGGCCCACGCAAACTCCAAGAAAATGAATCCGACCCGCTGATCCTCAATCGCGACGATCCCTAACAGCAACGACCCGACGATATTTAACGCGAGGTATCCCGCGTTCAGTTCACTCCAAACCCCTCCCTGAATCAGACCATAGGCAGACAGCACCATCAGGGCGCCCAACACAGAAATCACCTGCAACACCATCACACACCCCGTCTAGCAGACTGCGGAAAAACTCTGTGGGCACGCCAGAAATTCGATGGTTCGCACGTCTGGGACAATCCCGGTCTGTCTCGTCTATTTGGTCAAACCAGACTAACCAGGTAGACCAGAGCAACCAGATGAACCTGAGAGACCAGATAGACCGTACAAACCAAATGAACAAGACAGGCTGGTGGACTGTTTCAGCATCCTGCTAGGCCTCAAACACTCGCGCAACGAATACATACCGTAACTGGCCACCCATCCAGACTTCAAGAGGATTTTCGCAGAAACCCGTGGTTACTGGGCGGGGAGATGCTGGGAGAACCGCGTGGCGCCGGCCTCGTCGAGGACTGTGACGTCGAAAGAGGACTTAGTGACTCGAATGAGACCAAAATTGAAGTACCCGCCTTCATTAATCAGAGTGGTCGGGCGTAATCCCGCACTGGGCGGTGTCAGTGGACCAGGCGCGGCAGACAACGGACCAGCCATAAACTCTTGGAAGTCAGGAGTCCCGTCACCGTTCGGATCGTACACATTCGCTTGCACATAGTGGACATCGCCGGCCAGGAACACCACGTTCTTCACCTTCCGGCCGAGAATGGTATCAACAAGCACCTGCCGCTCCCGTTCAAACCCTGGACTGCCAGGCCCTCCGGCCCAGCCATCGTTCCCCGGGGCACCAGCGCCTCCGCCTTTCGGAATGGAGAGAGGCACTGTGGTTACAATCACTTTCCACGTCGCGGTTGACTCGGTGAGCCCGTTCAGCAACCACTGAAGCTGCCGCTCTCCCAACATTGTCTTCGCCGGGCCGTCCTGATCGGCATTGCGGCTTCGATACTGCCGCGTATCGAGAATGAACAGCTCAAGATCCGCCCCGGCACGCACCGTTCGGAAGAGCCGGTGGGGATCGTCAGGCGCCACGCGGATCGGCCAATACTCGCGCAAGGCTTGACGCCCGACCGGCATCTGGCTGTCAAAGGGCCCTGCAAAGTTATTCCGCACTTCATGGTCATCCCAGATGACATAGACCGGAACGCTTTCGAGAAACCGCCGCAGTGCCTCCGCACCCCGCTGGTCGCGATGACGGGCACGGTACTCGGCCAGGGTCGTCGCCCGAAAATCAGCGCCCGGTTCGTTCGGAGGCGACGGGCACAGGTTGTCGCCGTACATCGTATCGCCGAGAAACAGGAAAAAATCGAGCTGCTGAGCGCGCATCACATCGAAGATCGGGTAGCCGGCAGCGCCACGCCTGCAGCGCCCCTGGCCGCCCAGATCGCCGCTCCAGGCAAAGGTCACCGGCACCGAACTCACCGCATCGGAAAGAGTCGTAAATTCCCCTCGTGCCGCCACTCGTGCTTCAGTCGGTGTTCCTTCACGACCCTTCGTGCCGACAACAACGTAGTACCTGTATCGTGTAGCTGGTGTGAGCCCCTCAAGAGGAATCGTCAGGGTGAAATCCGTTTCCTGACCGGTCGTGAACAGCGGCGTTCGTGCCACGGGAGCGACAACTGTCCCCAGCTTCGAAACGATGTCCCAGGCTGCCACCGGCGCCCACTCGAATTGAACCATCATCGGGCCATCGGTCCGCAACCAGAGCAGAGCCGACCGGCTCGTGACATCCCCCACCGCAATCCCCTGAGGCAGCAGATTTATCGAAGCGGCAGCCGTCTCGGCAAAGGGACTCCCAGGGGGAAGCCCCTCTCGTGATGCTGCCGTACAGCTCGACAGGGAAGCTAGCGAGGCCAAGAGGAGGAGGAGAATAGAACGCGAACCCATCATGGCAATGGACTTACCGGAACTGGAGCAACGCGTCAAGGTCAGGTTGATTGATAATCAGCCCATCCGTCTTGCATACTATGGTCTCTGAACCGGGGGATGAAATGCACGATCTGACCTGCCTCATCAAAGGCTGCCAAGCCAAAGTCTATGCCCCAGCCGGCACGCACAGCATCTGCAGGGAGCATTTCCTCAACTATCTCACCTGGCGTCGCCGCAAAGGCCCGCAGATGTTCATGAAATATGCCGGGATGACAATGGAAGAACGAGATCCCCTCGTAGCCGAATGGGCCAACACCATCCGCGTCGAAGAATCCCCCACCGCCTCAGCACCAAAAACCTAACGCTCCACGCCATCACACAAGAAAACGGTTCCGTCACCGGATCCCTCGCTACGCAGCATGGAGAAGGAATTCAACTTTTACGGCCTCGTATGGGAACTCAATGTTGCCGGTCTCAGTACGGTTTAGCAGGCCCGCAGACAACAGAGCCGTCACGTCGCTGTGAACGGCCTTCACGTCGCGTTGAACGCGACGTGCTGCTTCGCGTATGGAGACCGGCCCCGCACCACAAAGGACCTTTAGCAACTCCCATCGTTTAGCCGACAGGACCTTCCAAAGGAGTTCCGGCGTCGCGAAACCAATGCGCGCCGACCGCTGGGCTTTCCCAGACTTCCAGGTTTGTACGAACTCCTTCATCCCTTCCCCAGGTGAGCGTACTTCAAGCGTGACCATTTTCATTGTTCCACCTCGCTATGTCGCGTTGAAAATCGGCGATCAGCTTCTCCGGCGTGGGGAAGGCGTAGTGGCCTTCCTTGCCGCCGAAGTGCCGATAATCGCCTTTGCCTGCCTCGTTGTCGAACCTCAGAACGCACTCGCCATCTACAATGTAGGCGAGCCGGCACTTAAACGAGTAGCTCGATCCGGCAAGAGGTTTCGGTACTCGCAGGAGAACTATCTGGGCTCAACGTAGAACTAAGCGGCGTGCCGTCGTTTGGAGCGTCCTCTTGAACGTGTGGCTAGATGTGATGATTTCTCCGTGAATCGACCCGTCACGAACTTATGCAGCACGCTGGCAATGAGCGTTTGATACGGCACGCCTTCTTCGGCCGCACGGGTTTGAATATCCATCAGGTCAGGTGAGGACAATCGAACATTGACCCTCCGGTCCTTGATGAACGTAGCCCGTGCCGCTTCTCTGAAGCTTTTCAGCTCAGCTTTTGATGGGCTGACAGACTGAAAGCGGCCTTTTTCATAGTCTTCGGAAATTCGTTCTTCATACGATTGTCTACGCTTCTTCATTTAAACACCGCCTTTCAGGTAGTCACGCGTGGCCTTCCTGTTCGGGATAACCGTTTTAAGAAAGTAGTACTCATCCTCTTCCACAAACGGAACCAAGTAGACATATTGCTCGACTGCGACAACAAACATTCGTTGATTCGGATATTTGCCTGGATTGGAATGTGCGACGATGTCGAGCAATCTATCGGCTTCAATCGCGAGCACGATCTCCTCGAATGACACATACCGCTCAGCTTTCAGCTGTACATTCTTTTCGTGGCTCCAACGAAACGGCTTCATGCAACCAGTCTAGCCGAACGTGTGCCTAATGTCATCACCGGCCTAGGCTGGTAGAAGGCAGGTCTGCTTGAATAGACAACACTCGTTCAATCCAAGGCTGCCAAGCCAAAGTCTATGCTCCAGCCGGCACTCACAGCGTCTGTCGAGCACATCTCTTGAGCTATCGCACCTGGCGCCGCCGCAAAGGCCCTCAGATGTTTATGAAGTATGCCGGGATTAAGATGGAAGAACGAGACCCCCTCGTCGCCGAGTGGGCCAACACCATCCGCGTCGAAGAAGCCCCAACCGCCTCAGCATCAAAATCCTAACCTTCCACGCCATCACACAAGGAAACGGTTCCCGTCACTTTGTTCCTGCCATGGATTCCACGCTCTACGTTCATCATAACCGGCAGTGAAACGCAGTGCGACCAAGGAGCGCCGCTTTTCACTGTCCGCGTTGATGGCATGGTTAGGGCTATTTCTTCCCATGCTTCCTTGCCAGTTTCTTAGCTAATACGGAAACTCTTGCGGAACGTTTGTTGATTAATTCCTCAAGGGTGTGTTCTAAGATTTCAAATGCGTCGAGAATGTCAGTTCTGCTTACTTCGCCATCATGGCTCCCGGTATTGCCAAGCCACTTGAGAGCCATTAACTGCGAGCCAATCTTTTGATCTTTTTGCGCGTATGCATCGATGCGGGCATGA
Organism: Nitrospira sp.; assembly: GCA_005239475.1. GTDB lineage: Bacteria > Nitrospirota > Nitrospiria > Nitrospirales > Nitrospiraceae > Palsa-1315. The sequence continues at coordinate 5,427 of SPAX01000038.1, forward strand.
AGGGTGAGCTCGTAATATTTACCATTCTTCGATTTTCGCTTCCTCGGTACGCCAAGATAGTTCATAAGACACTCAAGAGAAACTCGAATCCTTCCAGCGCACGCTGATTGGTTTGACCAGAAAAGTGAGAAAGATTCTGCCAAGAGGCGCTTTACTTCGTCGGAGCAACTGTTTGGTACCTCTATAATATTGGGCATTGGATGGCAGTACTTCGGCATGAAGTATTCGACATAATCCCAATCGCCACCTTCTGAGGTATACTCAGGGCTCACGCCGCCCTTTCCGGCAATTGCGAACTTCTGGTGGCAGGAATGATTAGAGCACTTACCCCACGTGATAAATGAAAAGGTCACCCACTCTGGATCGAAATCAGGATGTGTGCGGCTTCGGCGAGACTGAGCGGTTTCTTCGTAATCTAGAGACTTCGGCACCAGCGCGATCATGCCTTTCGTGCAAACTGGGCATTTCCAAGGAGGGCAATAATGTTGACTGATACTTCTTGTCCAAAGGGTTCTATCCATTTAAATAGCCTTAACAATAATTAGACTGATTCGCATAAGATTCGGAGTTCTGGTTTTCTGTCCGTATATCACGCCTTGGGATTTCTTGCCGAATGTCTCTTGCCCCCTTTACATTCAATTGCCTACTACCTGTCCAACAGTTTATCGCAGCATCTTATGGGAACCGAAACTGTTTTTGACACTGTTTCCTATCCACCGTAGTCCTACTTCCAGCACTCCACAACGGTCGTCCATCTTCGCGCCTCGTCGCCGAGATCGGCGAGCGATTTCTCCCACGCGAAGAATGAGCTGCCAGTTTTGTGGGGGACCTTGTGAGCATCGAGAAACGCTTTCAAGGTTTGTCCACTGATTGCAAAATTGACATTCTGCGGTAAGTTCCCGGTGTACTTCGCCATCGCCGTGTCCGAGAGCTTCATACTGACCATGCCCACCACCTGCCCCTTCTTGTTCATGACTGGGCTACCGCTCGAGCCCGGTTGTATGGGCGCAGTGATTTGAATCTGGTTGCTGTTGTTGCCCAGACCGGTGATTGCGCTCACAACCCCCGGCGTGAGATTGCCGCCCGAGGACAGCACACTGTCGAGCGGAAAGCCGAACACTACGATGTCCTCCCCCTGTCGCAGACTGGCTGGGTCTGGTGCCAGTGCCGCCGAGGCACGCGTCTCGCCAGGCATTTTGAGCAAGGCAAGATCGCTAATCTCATCACGCGTGATCACCTGCACCAAGTCGCTGCGCCCCTGCACCCGAACCTCCTTGCAACTCGCAATCACATGATGGTTGGTGATGGCGTGGCCTTCCGGGCTGACGACGAATGCCGTCCCGGTGCCTTTCTTGGTCAGCGCCCCGATTGATGGTGCCGTGTTGCCAGCAGCCGACTCCGATTCGTTTTCGCGCCGCAACACCTGCCCCTGCTTCCAGTTCGAGGACAGGCGTTCTGCCTCAGCGCGTTGGGCTGAACTCAAGGTGATTAAGTCACGAAGTTTTTTCGCACTTTCATCTGCCTGTGCGGCAGCCAGATTGGCCCATGCATAGGCCAGTACCCTATCTTCCGGCACGCCTTCGCTATTGGCATACAGCAACCCGAGGTTGTACTGTGCCTCCGCATACCCCTGGGTTGCCGCCTTTTGCCACCACTCCATAGCTTTGGCGACGTTCTTCGGCACGCCATGCCCGAAGTAATACAGCGCACCCAGGTAGTACTGCGCCTCCACATACCCCTGGGTTGCTGCTTTCTCGTACCACTGTCGCACTTGCGCGTAATCTTTTGGCACGCCATGTCCGTTGCTGTACAGCCAACCGAGGTTGTACTGCGCTGCTGCCTCCCCCTGTGCCGCTGCTTTCTCAAACAACTGCCGCGCCAGCGCGTAATCCCGCAGCACACCCTCTCCGTCGCGATACAGAACACCGAGGTTGTTCTGCGCCGCTGCGAGTCCCTGAACTGCCGCCTTTTGCCACCACTCCATAGCCTTGGCGACGTCCTTCGTCACACCCCGTGCGTTGTAATACAGTAACCCGAGGTTGAACTGCGCCATCGCGTTGCCCTGGGCGGCGGCTTTCTCCCACCACTGCCGCGCCTGGGCGTAATCCTGTGGCACACCCAGCCCGAAGAAATACAGCCGACCAAGGGTTTCCTTTGCGTCAGCATCGCCTGAATCTGCCCGCTTTTTCAATTCTACGAAGCTCTTTTCAGTGCTCGATGCAGCTTCCTGTTTCGATGATGACGCTGACGTTGACTCGCCACCTGCGCTCACCACGGCGGCAAGCATCAATGTAAAAATCAGCTTTACATAGTGCATGCGGATATTTCCCGTTGGCATCTTAGACCTCGTTCAAGTTCACAGCGCCCGCCGACTGGCGAAGCGGCGTTTATAGCAGGGTGACGTACCCCAAGTTACAGCTTTAATTGTGCGATGCCTCCCACTTGAGACGCCCCCTCAGAATTAACCGATTTGAGCGAAGTCAGCGGCCAATAAACGAAAATCCCATAACCCAGGCCATCGATAAGAATACGGTTCCTGCCACCGTATTCCTGCCAAAAGCGTCGCTTTTGCGCGGTCCGTTGACGGACAGGTTAGGCGTATTCGGCATTAAGGCGACAGAGATTTTTTTCATCTTGTGTCGGCGAACACGGGATGCTCAGTGATGCCAGATAGAATCCTCTTGAGCTCGTTCTGATCTTTCTCTAGCCACCAGTAGGCAACTGGCTTTCCCTGAACCTGCAGTAACAGCGCCGGCAACTCTCTCTGCAGATCTTTAACTGCGGCCGAGAAAGCATGCTGATAATGTTCGTCCGCTACGATAACAATGCCCGGGTACTTGTCGGGCTCGCACTCGAAATCAAGCTTAAGGAATGAATGCTTGAAGTTGCCATCGGGGCTTCGCCAAAGATGGCACATTCCCCCAGTTTGCATCGCGTGCTTGGGCTTCGAATTCACTTTTCTGTTCCTTTCAAGAGATAACGAGATCAGCACGCAAATCGTGGTGATTCCTAACGTTTGACATGAGACGATTGCCCACGGGCTGCGCCCGTGAGTAATCGCCTCGATGGAAGGATTAGAGCGCGCTCTTGATCTTACCTTGGAGGTCGGCAAAGAGCACGGGCTTCCCTTTGAATCGGACGTGCAAGTGAGAAACGTAACATTGAAACCTATCCTGAGCCTCGAAGCGGAGTAGTGTCTTCCAGAGCGTCTCAAAGACCTTCAGTAGATCACGTCGATCGACCCGAGAGGGGAAGGCGGAAAGGCTGAGAGCCTTTGTTCGATGTGTAGTGGAATTCACGCGCCTCCGGAACTTCTTGTCTCCGTATGCGTGATGGAGCGTTGCACTCTTGAGGACCATTGGCACAGGACCACCCCATTCGTATTCGATTTCCCAAAGATGACCGTGCATCAGTAGGTCTCTTAGTACGTAGACATCTTCTAGCGCCTTCCTGTGGCGAAGCTTCGGGAAGACAGAGAGCACTACATCGGGGGCGATTCGCGTGGCGTCTGCCACCAGCTTCGGTTGCGCGAAACGCACGCGAGAGACATACGACTCGAACATGGCGACCAAGAGCAGTACGCCCGCAGCCGCATACCCGCTTTCGTTATACGCTGACTGGACGCGCGTGGGTCTGGCTCGCTTCATCTGAATGAGACGCTCAACTAGGTCGGTAATAGGCTGAAAGTACGCAGACCCTAGAACTGTGACGAGTTTCTCGGGGTGTCGGGGCATCGGTCTTTGCGCGCTCTAACTAGGTCTACTGCGGCGCTATCCTTGCGGCATCACGCGGATAAGCTACGCACTCCGATGGGAGGGCGGAGCGAAGACGAGGTTCTTGTTTGACTTTGCACTTAACCTCCTGGCCACCCATCCCACCTCTGTGTAGCGACAGGCCCTACCGCAGTGTGAATCAAGCAATGACCATTTACAGCTTCCAGGTGCAACTCCAATCTCATTTCTTGAGGCGGGCGCGAAGGTTCTGAAAGACACGTTGGGCGGGTACCGGCTTCACCTTTCCTTCAGCGATCTCACGATGGCGTCTTTGCGCTTCAATTAACCATGCGCATTCGACATCGGCGTCAGCCGGACCATCGAGCTCTCCGATCAGGGAGCGAATTAATTCGGTTTTATCTTCGAGACTCAGCAATCGAATCTTGGCTTCAATCTCAGCGACATTGGTTGACATGGCGACCTCCGTGCTGCCGACTACAAAACGCGAAGACGGGGTCATTGACCCCTTTTAGGCTTTCTCTCAAAGATGCTGAATATCGACATCTCCCCATTTTCCACGCAGATACTCCGCAACAAGCCGACGGTGACAATGGTGAGGGGTCGCCTCGCTGCAAAGTAAGCACGCACCGGCAACGAGATCCTTATCGATGGATGTTTCTATCCGACGCTCCGCCATCAATGCCAAGAACTGCTTCTCGTAGGTTTCCCAGTCGCCACCATTCTTCTTATATGCGTCCAGCATTGCTTGAGTCGGCGCTAACGCTGGCAGATGGACATAGTCAATGTGGCCAACTTCGCGCAGGAAGAACCTAAGGTCATCCTTCTTCGTGAACCCTGCCAGTTGGGAAACATTGTTTAGTCTGGTGTCCACCACACGCTGAAGGCCTGGCTGTTTTAGGCGGGCAAAGAACTGCTCCGCATTTTTCTTTGTGAAACCAATGGTAAAAACTTTCATGAAGCGGAAGCTCTTTCAAGCTGCTTCATGTTTTCGTCCTGATACGCGACGCGCTCACCTTGGATCGCATACGCTTCCGAAACGAATTCGTCTCGCTGTTTAAACATGTCTCCTTCCGGCAGCTTGCACACGCCGAGAAGACGAGACTCCAGCATTCGGTGATCTTCAAGTGAGCCATCAGCATGGATATGGGTTATTTCAAGACCTGCCTCATGAAGTTTGCGTGCGACTAGCAAGGTTCTATGGCATTCCAGCGGGTCTTTTTCCGCGCACACTAGAGCGATGCAATATTGCTGCATTCCCTCAATGACACGCCTTACCCCTTCAGCGAATTGGGGCTGTCTAGCCAAGCAGTCGTATTGAACTTTGCCTTGTTTGTAACATGCCGGGTTTTCACTCCTGGCGCCTAGCTCTTTACCGAGAAAAACGTACTCAATACCCGCCCGTGTCAAAGCAGTTCTTAGCGGTTCGCGAGAATATTGCGGGACATAGCGGCTGTAAGGATGCGATCGAACGTCGCCAACGGCAGTGATGCCATGTCGATGAAGAAGCGCGATGAAGGCTTCTATTGGGTGATTTGAATGGCCGATAGTAAAAATCATCTGATTCACTGATACCGTTCTGCGTGCAAGATTCCCGCGACAAGCTTGTAAAAGTAGCCTTGATACGAGTCCCCAAGGCTGATGCACAGTACAGGGTTGGCGATGTCATATTGACCATCAGCCTGTCCGAGATATTTTCGCTCTGTTGTCGGATCGGTTACATCCATGCGATACGTGGAGCCTTGGTAGCTGAACTCGCCCCTCACAGCCCGCTTGGAATCAGGATACTCCGAAGCTTTACGCCCGACTAGTAGCCGAAGACACTCGACCGAGATAAGGTAAAGTGATGAGCCGTCTTCGCGCCCAATGGCCACACGGTTGTTGAGGCCAGCGTAGCTGCTTTCGCCGGTTCCCCAAAGCGTATCCGGGTGGTCGAGCCATCCAGAAATGTCTTTCCATGCCAGTGTTCCCTGCGGAGCCCAGTAGTATCCGGGATCAATTACATGGTTTTCGCGTTGATGCAGCAAAGGTTGATGACTTTCGCAGGGGACCAAGATGATGTCGAGCAGCTGCGTGTCTCGTCCATCCTCGTATCGCCTTTCTTCCTCTGAGATTTCATGTGTAGAGCGCGTGCTTACCGGGCGTACCCACTCTCCTGGAGTGCCGTCATGCCACTCCTTTCCAGCGATGCATCGCCCTGAGGTCTTGCGCGAGTTTGCAAAGCAGACAATGGTCTTGCCGTACTTCATGAGCGCTCCACGTTCGTCTTTCGAGAAGCCTAACTATTAAGTGAGCTACGGGGGCCATGTCGTTCAGTGGCAGCCTATCCCAGCTGCCTTCTTATTCCTAAAGACCAGAACTTCGAGGATTATCTTCCGCTTCTGAATACGTGTCAATGAGACTTCCGTGGCAGAGTGTCCACGCGCGTCGAACGACGCCGCCCTCTTTCCCCCACTCTATAAAAATGGGGTGGAGGGGGTTGTCACTCAACTGCGCCCGTCCACCTCGCACATTCTGATGTGGGGGGTGCGGGAGCAAGAGGGACACCCCCTCTACCCCATGACCGCGCTTCCATGATGATGAATCAACAACCACTCATCCCCGATCCGCTCGAAAATATTCGTGGCTAACACTTTGGCCTGCTGCGGTTCGTCAGATTGATGGGTGGTGATGTTCTCCACGCAGACGACCCAGGCCATATCGTCCGCCACCTGCACCATCACGTCAGTGAGTTCGAACGTCATAGAAAAGGTATTATTGAAGATCAAGACCCAGGAGTCGCGCACGAGCGGCCAGCCAGACCGCAACGTCCAGCCGGGATGGATGCAGGTCACGTATTCCTGGTGCGCCCAAATCTTATCCATCTCGCCGATGTCGAGGTTGCCAAACGCGGCATAGAACGCGTGGTTCGCTTTGTTCACTTCTTCGATGCGTTCTTCCAGCATGCGCGGCTCCTTACATGAACAATGAGCCGTATCATACTGCAATCAAGGAACGAGGGCGAGAGTGTCAAGCCACAGTAGAAATGTCCTCTTTCTCCCATAGTAGAAATGTCCGGTTTAGGTGATGCCCGCTGCCGCGGGTCGTGTTCCTTCCGGCAGCAGGCGTTTGCGCCACGGATGCGCGCGTGTCGGCGTGACCGGAGGCCGAGGGACCTGGGCCTTGGGAGGCGCAGCCACTCTCTCGGGACGAGCGGGGATGGCGTGGTAGCTCAGTGGCCGGCCATTGTGGGTGATCCGCCTCGTCCCATCCACTCGGTCTTCGACGATGACGTGGGCCGCTCGGACATTCGTCCGCACCTGATAGAGGTGCCCGTGGTGGACCACCGTCCAGTCACGGCGCAGGCACCGAGTCGTCTTGATGCACAGGATACGGTTCAGATCCCCGCCCGCCGGCTTCGGCCGATGCAGATCGGCCGCCTGGGCCGGCTGGACCGCGAAGCGCCGATTGTAGCTCGGCAGCCACGCCTCCAGGAACTGATTCGCCGCCTTGATCGTGGCGATGCCCGCGAGGCGCAGCTCTTTCACCAGGCGATCCTGCACCGTCTTGAACAGCCGCTCCACCCGCCCCTTGGCCTGCGGGGAGTGGGCCGCGATCAACTCGACCCCCAGCTCACCCAGCGCCCGCCCAAACTGGCTCGTGGGCGTGATCCCCGCCAATTGCTCGTCCACGGTGGGCGGGGCCGGCGACTGATAGGTCGTATGCTTGTCCGCATAGATGGCCAGCGGAATTCCATACTGCTGCACATAGCGCTGGAAGCTGTCCATCGCCGGGATGGTGCCTTCATACTCGTAGAACCGGACAAACACCCGACTGCTCGCATCGTCAATGTAGGCCATCAGCACACAGCGGGGCCCGCGCCCCTCAAACCAGTCATGGTGGGAGCCGTCCAGTTGGAGAAGTTCCCCCACGTGAGCTCTCCGCGCCCGCCACGCCCGATGGGGCCGCTTCCGCCGTGTGAAATGCACGATGCCGCGCTCCCGCAGCCATCGCCGCAGGGTCTCGTCGCTGAGCGTGATCCCGTGACGCTCGGCCAGCTTCTCGGCCGCCAGCGTCGGCCCGAAATCCGCATACCGCTTCTCGTACAGCTGCAGGGCCATGGCCTTGCGCTTGTCCGGGATCCGCCGGTTCGAGGGCGTGCCCCGTCCCCGATGCGCCAGCCCCTGGTCGCCCGCCTGCTCCACCCGCTCGATGAGGCGCCGGATGTGGCGTGGCGTCAGCCCCAGCAGGGTGCCCGCCTTGATCTGCGTCAACTTCTGCTCCATCGTCTGGCGAATCACATGTACCCGCCTGAGTTCCTTCACACTCATGATAACCCTGTCCTCTCCGACCATCCGGCCCTCCGTCTGAAAGCCGGCAGTCTAGCAACGAAGAGGACATTTCTACTGTGGTGAAAGCGGACATTATCATTGTGGGATTACACAATGCATCTCTTTGCGCAGGCCATTCGTACTCACTTCTCCAGTTCAATGCCCAGCCAAACAAGGGTATGAAGAACTTTNGNCTTCAGCCATCAGTTCTTCTCTCCATCGCCACCGCCTTGACGCGTTTCCACTCGGCGAGCTTCTACCGTGCAGAGAGCCCTATTGCTCCCTGCACGGCGCGAGGCTATTACTTCATTTTCCTGGGGTCTTGGTACAGCATGAGGTGCGCGTAGGGGCTGCCGTCGAACATGATGTAAACGCCGGAGGGGTTGGGGACAGTCGGAAGTTTCGTGGCTGCAGGGTCGAAGGGCCACATGAGCATCCAGTGAGGGGGCTCTTTCACAATCTTGGCTCCGTCCCCCGACATGACGATTTTCCCATCTTTTTCAAAGTGTGCACCGCCGCGAGCCATGTAGGCGATGCCGGGCACCGTGTTCGTCGGTTTCGGCGCGTGGTTCATGCGGTCGGTCATCCATTGCTGAACGGCCGCGTCCATACACATGGGGTCAGGATCCGGGAGATTCATCACGGAAGGGATGCAGGTAAAGCCGTTGGCACTTTTTTTTGTCTCGGTCAGCTTGCCATCGGTGCCGTAGATCATGATACCGGCCTCTTTCGCAATGTGCGGCGGTGCTCCGCTGATCGCAAGCGCCGTCTGGTCCTTCTCTGACATCGCTTTTACTGATTTGACAATGGCACCTTTTTTTGCCGGTTTGTCGCCCGCAGTGGTGATCGCCGGCATCATGAGGGTACTGGCGACCAGGATGGTGAGCACGAAGTGTTGAGTCATGGCCTTCTCCTCGTTGAAGGTGAGTAGTCTCTGTTCAGAGCGCCCAAGCTAGCGCGAAGGGAGGGAGAAGTCTATACGATTAACAACGGAGGCAGGGAGTCGTTCCCTAAACACTCATCCCTGTCTGTCGGGTCATTCATAAATGTTGGAACCGCGGTCATGCGCATTGCTTGTGCGTATCGAAATGCCCCCTAGGGTCACTCCCGATACTGTCCAGTGCCTAAAAGGTTGTCGGACGTTTCGTTTATACAAGTCAACAAGTGAGGGGAGGCATGAGTAATGACTTATTGTTGTCTGAGTGACGCCTCAATCCCGACCGTTTCAGCCCCACCAGCCTCTCACCACGTCCGTTACGACGATTGAGTTGGCGCAATGATTCGAAACCTGACTTCATCCACAAGGGTATCGGCAGACGTCCGCTCTCCCGTGAACAACCCACAGTGGTAGAGGCCGGTTGTCCATCCAGTTGTTGGAGCGGTTAACATGAAATAGCCGGACTGGTCGTTCATGGTCGTCATGACCCGGTCCTGTGCGACGGTACGGTGCTCCCCGGTCATCTCGGATGTTTCCAGAGCACAGCGTGCGGTGAGGGGCACCGCATCGAACGAGGCAGACACCAGTCCAAATACCAAGTAGATCTCTGGTTGTGTGGTGGAAAAGCTATCCCCCGGGTTCAGCGGAATGAATTCATGGGCGCCGGTGGGGAAATCGTCTCGTGCGACCTTACTCGCTGGGATGACAAATCGAAACCAGCTGAAATCGGCGTCTCTACCCATGAGCGACGCACGTGTATCCAGTGGTTTTTGCGGTTTAAACCGTTCGGCGGCTCTTGCATACAGTTCTTCTTCCGGAGAGACTGCGGCAGGAGAAGGATCCACGGAGGGGCCGCGGGCCGTTGCTTCATCAGCCGCCAGCTTTGCCAACTCGGGGACATGGGGCCGCACCTTCTCGAGCCATCGTGCGATTTTCTTTTGATCTAACACGCGAGTGTCCGGTGGAAGTTGAACATTCTTGTTGTTCTGTTCAAACTCAACGGCCGCATCATAGAGGGTTTGAAAATGGACGAACGCTTCTTCCCACTGCTCCAGCTCCACGAGACATTGGCCCATCCGAAACACCGTATCTGCATAGTCTTCGTCGCTGGGATCAAGGTTGGATAGCTTCCCAAACACGGTCAGTGCGTCCTTGCACCGGCCAAGCTGCATGAGGGTCAGCCCTAATTGATAATTGGCTAGGGCGTCATTGGGATTGAGCGCCAGCAGTCTTTGATAGATTGGCTCAGCTTCTTGATATCGACCCGTCGAGAAGAGTCTCCATGCGTCTGCGCGAATGGAGGCCCATTCCTTACGCTGGGCCCCTGTCATGTCTTGAGTCAGAATTGGGTCAAAGCGTCGGCCTCGATCGATGGAGGTGCCATTGATTTGTGAGAGCAGATTCCTGGCAGGGAGCTCCAGCGGAGAACCGGGGGGCACCTTATGCAACACGTATTGCACATCAGCCTCCGCGCCTTGATAATCCAAGACGTCAAATCGCGCCCGCGCCAACGTTAATCGCCAGCCGAGCAAATCCGGAACGAGTTCCACGGCCTTCTTATACGATTCGAGCGATTCCTCAAGGCGATCGAGTTTCCGGAGTTCTTGCGCCAGCCGCAGATGAGCCAAGGGATTCTGAACATCGACCCGTGCGATGCGTCCTAACTCGTTGATGGATTCCTCCCCCTGTCCCGACCGAGTCAACACACTCCACTTGGCCCATCGTACATCCAACGCGGTTGGTGCCCTGGCAAGGACCGTCTCATACGCCTCAACAGCTTCTTGAAAGCCTCGGGATGTGGCAAGAATATCACCGCGTAATTTCTGGAGCGTGAGCGCGTGAGGATGGTCCTGAATCCCTTGGTCCAGGATCTCGAGCGCAGGGTTGATCGCACCACTCTCCCATACAGCTTTCGCATGTTCGGCGACTTGCTCTTCTGAACGTAACGCTGGATCCTCCGCGAAGGCGAAGGGGCCCATCGTCAATGTCACAACAAGTGACACGCCAATAAGCATGGCGATGTGGTGAAATCTTGGCCGTACGACAGGGTTTTGCATGTGAGATGGCAGCGATCTATGCATGAACGTGTGAGCATTCCATCATGGAGATTCACTATACCAAGAAGCCATGTGATGGTGGAATAAGCCGCCTCCTTGTTCGNCTCTNCCCGTTCATTGACCTGCATCGTGGAAATCTACGTGACCNTGCTAGACTGCACACCCCATGTTCNACGTNATTCTCTTTCAACCNGAAATTCCCCCGAACACCGGCAACATCATACGGCTGTGCGCTAATACAGGCGCAAGGNTNCATCTCGTGAAACCCCTGGGNTTCTCTCTGGAGGATAAACAATTGCTGCGAGCAGGGCTGGACTATCACGAATTTGCCACGATCACGGTCCACGAAAGCTGGGCTGAGTGTGTTGCTCGCGTCAAAGCTCGCCGTATGTTTGCCGTATCCACCAAAGGCACCCAACGCTACGACCAGGTCGAGTATGTCGCCGGCGATGCCTTTGTGTTTGGGCCGGAAAGCCGCGGGTTGCCGGCTGAGATTCTGGGGGCGGTTGGTGAGCAACAGTGCCTCCGCGTCCCCATGGTCCCGGGAAACCGGAGCCTCAATCTCTCCAACGCAGTGGCGGTGGTCATCTACGAAGCGTGGAGACAGCTTGCGTTTGGAACGGGAAGCTGAAAGAACGATTCAGCCTCGTCGTTCGTGANGCGTCGTTCGTATCTCGCTGAAAGTCCNAATNGCTTCACGAAATACGCTTCACGAGATACGGTTTTCCATCCGAGCCATCAGCCATCATTTCCTACAAATCATTCTCTGTGAGACAGCGCCCGAATCCCTGTTGTTCGGCAAAATAGTAGGCATAGTGCAGGGCGGCGAGGTTGGCGACCCGTTCTTCTGCCTCGTCACGCGTATCCGCATAGATGATCTGGATGCCATATCGCGCGGTGAGGGCGTCGAGGAAATCTATCAATCCAATCTTATGATATTGGTTGAGGCGACCTCCGGCTTTGCGGTGTTGGAGCGTTCCTTCAATGACGAGAAAACGAGAGGGGAAGGCGAGGAATTGTTCGAGCTCGTGAAGAAATGGCAGGCGATTGTCGGAAGGATTCGAGAAGATCGTATAGAGTTCTTCCACGCCGAGGCTCTTGACGCACAAGAGCTCTGGTGCTTCGGCAATGGCATAGCCGCCGGCTGGAAGGGGCTCTCGAATGGCTCCGGCGATGCGCACGAAGCCTTGAAAGTCGTAGGGGAAGTGCTCCCGAGGGTCGACGTAGAGATGAATGGCAGGCACCATGAGTTTGGGTTGGCCTGTCCGTGAGAGCATGATGAGCGATTGCGGTCCGCGAGGATCCTGGCGGGATCGTGGGGTGTGTTGAGAACGTGGCGGGGTAGAGGTGTAGGATGCAGACGACGGGCCTGATGTAGGAGATGGGCCCGGGGATGGCCTGTGGGAGGCCGAAGGAAGTATTTTGGCATCATAGCTAGTGCGAGCGGCCTGGTCGCTGAGTGTTTGATAGGCCTGGTTGATGAGCTGTGTCCGGGCTTCCGCTTTCCGGTGTAGGGCCGGCGCATGGGTAAAGCGATCCGGATGCCAGACCTGGATTTGTTCAAGCCAGGCTTTCTTGATGTCAGCGTCCGAGGCGGTGGGTAGGAGTTCGAGTAGCGTGTAATAGTTGGTCATCCGTTCCTCTTGCATCGGTCTCTCATTTTCAAAGCATAGAAGTCTAGCGGAGTCTCAAGCGGAGATCTAGCGTGCTATTGGGACAGTCAGTCTTTTTGCCCGCCAGACCCCTGTGGCTACATCACCCGCCCGCCCTGAGGCTGCTAAGACAGCCTCTTTACCCAGGGACGTGTTTTCCTTCGAGCGGCGTTCTCGATAGCCGTGAAACGTGAAGCCAGCTGGTTGCTCTGGTTTGTTTGGTTTGTCTCGTTTATTTGGTTGAACCGGACTAACCCGATAAACCAGAGAAACCAAGCAAACGAAGTGGACGGCCTTTTTGAACGGGCTGCGCCCGTCTTGCTCTCCTCGAGAATAGTCTGATAGGGTCATGGTCGGTATTACCACGAAACTCAACCGCTGCTGGGAGGAGGACTACTACTATGGGAGAAGTGGATACAGCCCCGGAAGTTGCCGCCAAAGTTATCGAAGATCTCACGGCGTTAGAAGTGGATCCGGACAAATGCGAGCGTCTCTATAAGGCCGCGCTGGTTCAGTCCAATTCAGGTGTGACCTATCGCATGTTAGCCAAGGTGCTCGGCACTGGAAAGGTAGATCTCGTCCACTACGGGTGTGACTTGGATGCGGATGGCAAACCGACGACGAAGTGGAAGATCAGGCGCATTCTTGAGCAGGCCCCCGAACGGTTTGAGAAAGAGCTTGAGGCCATCAAAAGGGGTGTGACGGACGATGGTGAGGTCGTGCAGGGCGCATGGGTGCATGATATGACCGGCCTCCCGGACGTGGCGGCACAGGGCAAGAGTCTGGACGAGTGGTCGCGGAACATGACCGCAGAGGTTCGGAAGAAGTCGAGCTAGCCAACGTCAGGCCTCGTGGCCTTCAGAAACTCAGGACTTGTGGTCGCGAGGATGTTGGAGACGCACTGATGACTACCGTCAATCGGCGGTGTGCATCACGAAGTGACCGCTCCACCTCCTCCGGTGTCGTTCCCCGTGCCAGGAGAAACCCCAGGTAGCGTGTCCCTTCAGGAAGCGGGACCAGATTATCGCCTGGCTCCGCTGTGATCGTCAGTTCTTCAATCCCAGGAACGGCCCTAGCTTCAGCCTGCCCCCGCACTTCGTGCAGTCTGCCGCCGTATGGAATCGGGAGCATCATCACTCCCGCTGCCTGTTCTTGCCTGGTGAAGGGAGGGAGCGGCATCCGCAATGCGTGGCGGATGATCAGTTCTTCGAGCGACATGCCGGAGGCGAAGGTCAGCGTGCTTGAACAGCGCCCACCGATTGCTCGTGCCGCCAACTCAATGACCCACACTCCGTGCTCATTCACGCGGAATTCCCCATGCACCGGCCCTTCCTGCAGTCCGAGCGCCTGCGCCGTTCGACCTGCACAGGCGATAACGTTCTGTTGTAGGTCGGAGGAGAGACGGGAAGGTGTGGTATAGATCGTCTCTTCAAAAAACGGGCCGTTGAGCGGATCGGGCTTATCGAACATCGCCAGCGGTTGCAGCGTTCCCTGTGTGAGCAAACCCTCCAAGGCGACTTCGATTCCCGGCACAAAATCCTCGGCGAGGATCCAACGGGCTTGCTCGTCCCGTTCCACCAGACCCAAATTGGTGAGGAGTGTACCCACGCGAGAGAACGCACCTCTAAACTCCTCCTCGTCATTGGCGCGAATCACCCCACAGCTTGCGGAGAGGATCAGTGGCTTCACGACGCAGGGATAGAGGACCTGTTTCGCGAACTCCCTTGGATCACCGTCGAGGGGGAACACGTTATAGCGAGGTACGGGAATGCCCTGTCCAGAGAGAAGCTCGCGCATCAGGCGCTTGTTTCTGGCGGCGGTGACGGACGCGACGGAGTTGTGAGGCAAGCCGATCGCCTGCGCAATGGCGGCAGCGGTGACGGCCGTGACATCGTCCACTCCGATCACCGCGTCGATGGGGTGCTGCCGGGCGAATGCAACCGCGATTGGAGCGGCAGCCTGTGGATCTCGAACATCGAGCGGCAAGAGTTCGCCCGACGAATTCGTCAGCTCTTCAGGGTGTTGTTCACATGCGATGGTGACAGAGACATTCAGGCAGCGCGCTGCCGCGAGGAAGGCGTCGGCTCGATAGGTCCTCGTCGGCAGGACTAGCAACAGTCTCGGCATCGTGATCTCTTGGCAGGATGCTGAAAAATTCCGCCATTGAGGAGAGGCTTCTCGGAGGTCGGAAGCGCTGTAGGGGATTTTCCGTTCGCCAAGACCCATTGCATGGGCGAACGGCCCACACGAAGTGCGGTATGTACCTCCTCGGCCCTTCACTCGCTGCGGCCTTGCTGGACGGCCTTTTTGAGCATCCTGCTGGGTTGTAACTGTATGGAGCCAGATTTTCAGTAGCCTGCTACCGAGGATTCTGAAGGACTGTTCCCGCGCGGGCTCGATGAAACACCTCCAACTGACGGTTGGCCTCGGTGATGATCGCCAGCTTCTGGACCACGGCGGCCACTTGTGCACCGGGGATGGCGTAATAGCCTTCATCATCCCCGAGTCCGGTATAGACGCGGTTTCCAATGCAGCCAAAACTGGTGGCGGTTGTGTCAGATTGCAGTGATTCCGGCAGCACGGAGCAGGTCGGCCGCCCCATCGTCGCGCCACCACCGGCTACGCCGGCGGACTGCGCCGCTTCCGCCAGCAACATCAGCTGCTTGACGGTCCCGCGGACCAGCACCACGTCCGGAGTGAAGGTGGCCTGCGCAAGTGGCGCATAGACGGATACGTGAAAGGTCCCTTGGCGACGCGGGATCATTGGAATTTCCGCCATCGTGAGATACTGTGAAGGTGGCCTGCGCAAGTGGCGCATAGACGGATACGTGAAAGGTCCCTTGGCGACGCGGGATCATTGGAATTTCCGCCATCGTGAGATACT
>SPAX01000039.1 GCA_005239475.1 Nitrospira sp.
CCCAGGCTAGAGGTTCTTATGATAATCTCGACCGTCATGAGCCAGCGCAAGAAGGATCTCGACGAACAACCGATCGAACCGGAGGTCTTGGCCCCGTTCGAGGAAGAAATCGCGGAGATCAATCCGCCTCCCGAAGCATCTCACCGCGCAGCCCCGGAAGAGCATCACGCTACCGATACGACAGCCGTGGCGCCGGTTACGGCGCTCCAGCAATATCTCGCCGAAGTCCGGCGTTATCCCTATCTCTCCAAAGAAGAAGAGCTGCGCCTGTTCCATGAATATCGAACACACGGGGACCGCGACGCCGCCGTGAAGCTCATCATGGCCAACCTGCGCGTGTCCCTCTCGATCGCCGCCGAATATCTCCACACCGGCGCCGACCACATGGACCTCATTCAAGAAGGCAATGTCGGATTGATGCATGCCATCAAGAAGTTCGACCCGTCGAAGAACGTGCGCTTTTACGCCTATGCCGCCTGGTGGTCGCGAGCCTATATCCTGCGCTATTTACTGAACACCTACCGGCTGGTCAAGATCGGAACGACCCAAGACCAACGGAAGCTGTTCTACAACCTTAAGAAAGAGAAGGCCAAGCTAGAACGGGAGGGGTTCGTTCCAGACACGAAGTTGCTCGCCGACCGCTTAAACGTGCGTGAGCGAGACGTCATCGAGATGGGGCAGCGGCTGGGCAACTGGGAACTCTCGCTGGACCAGCCGATCGGCGAGGAGCAGGAAGGCAGCCTCCTGGATGTGCTCCCCTCCCAGCAAGTTCCGGCGGACGAGCAGCTTGCACAAACCCAATTACAGACACTCTTCCGTACCAAGCTCGCAGAATTCGTCAAGACGCTCGACGAACGGGACGAAGATATTTTACGAAATCGGATTCTCTCAGAAACCCCTCTAACCCTGGACGACCTCGGCGCCAAATACTCCATCAGCAAAGAGCGAACCAGGCAACTGGAAGCCCGTATCATCAAGCGCTTGCGCGACTACATTAAGAAAGACATCAAAGATTTTGACCACCTGCGGATCTGACGTCGCGACCAAAAATCCCCCCACGGAAATAAAGTCTATAACATACATATTATCAATTGGTTACGATCATATCAGCCCCTGTTCTGAGGGCGTGAAAGAATTTCCTTGCTGTTCCCCTTGACTTGGACGAACCCAAGGCTATCTCTACACCCGTGTTCGGCAGATCAGGCCTTCTGCTCGTTCGGGAGTACCACGATTACGCCACCGAGTTCGAACCTGTTCTACATCGTTGATATTCACTGGTTAACTTCACGAGGAGGTTGTCGTTATGAGCACTGCAGCAAAGGAGAAGACGGAGAAGAAGAACTTAGCCAAGGGGTTCCAGCCTCTGGGTGACCGGGTATTCGTCACCTACACCGAGGAATTGGACCGGACCTCCGGCGGGATTTACGTGCCGGACAGCGCGAAAGAGAAGCCGCAACGAGGGATCGTCCAAGCCATCGGCAAGAAGGTTGAGCATGTGAAAGTCGGCGACCAGGTCCTGTTCGACAAGTATTCCGGCAGCAAGCTCCGGATCGAAGACGAGGAATGCTTGATCATCAAGGAAGAAGACATCCTCGGGGTCTTCACCAGCTAATTCAACACACCTACACACTACGACGACGATAAAGGGGGAACGACTATGGCAAAGCAACTTATGTACGGTGACGCAGCGCGCGCGTCCATCCTCAGAGGGGTGAACCAGCTCGCCGACGCCGTGAAGGCAACACTCGGTCCGAAGGGCCGCAACGCGATTCTCGACAAGAAGTTCGGCGCCCCGACCATCACCAAGGACGGCGTGACCGTCGCCAAAGAAGTCGAACTCAAGAACCCGTACGAGAACATGGGCGCCCAGCTGGTCCGTGAAGTCGCCAGCAAAACCAGCGACATCGCCGGAGACGGGACCACCACCGCCACGGTGCTCGCGCAAGCCATCTATCGTGAAGGCGTGAAGAACATCACCGCCGGCGCGCAGCCGATGGAGCTTCAGCGGGGAATCAACAAGGCGGTCGACGTGGTGATCGCTGAACTGAAGAAGCTCAGCAAGCCCTGCCAGAACAAGATCGAGATCTCCCAAGTCGGGACAATTTCAGCCAACAACGACAAGACCATCGGCGACCTCATCGCGGAAGCGATGGAGAAAGTCGGCAAGGATGGCGTGATCACGGTCGAGGAAGCCAAGTCCATGACCACCTCGTTGGACGTGGTCGAAGGCATGCAGTTCGACCGCGGCTACATCTCCCCCTACTTCGTCACCAACGCCGAACGGATGGAAGCCGTCATGGAAGATCCGCTCATTCTCATTTCCGAGAAGAAGATCAGCAGCATGAAGGACTTGCTGCCGGTCCTCGAGCAGGTCGCCAAGTTGGGCAAGCCGCTCGTGATCCTCGCTGAAGACGTGGAAGGCGAAGCCTTGGCGACGCTGGTGGTGAATAAGCTCCGTGGCACGCTCAACGTGACGGCCATCAAGGCCCCTGGATTTGGCGATCGCCGCAAGGCCATGCTGGAGGATATCTCGATCCTCACCGGCGGCCAGGTGATCTCGGAAGATATCGGCATCAAGCTGGAAAACGTGAAGCTCACGGACCTCGGCCGCGCCAAGCGCATCACGGTCGACAAGGACAACACCACGATCGTGGAAGGCTTTGGCGATCAGAAGAAGATCGAGGGCCGCGTGAAGCAGATCAAGGCACAGATCGACGAGACGACCTCCGACTACGACCGGGAGAAGCTCCAAGAGCGGCTCGCGAAGATCGTGGGCGGCGTGGCCGTGATCAACGTCGGTGCCGCGACCGAAACCGAAATGAAGGAAAAGAAGGCGCGCGTCGAAGACGCGCTGCACGCCACCAAAGCGGCCGTCGAGGAAGGGATTGTCCCTGGCGGCGGAACGGCGTATCTCCGTTGCATCGGCGCCTTGGATTCGCTCAAGCTGAACGCTGAGCAGCAGGTGGGTGTCAATATCATCCGCCGCGCGCTCGAAGAGCCGATTCGTCAGATTGCCGTGAACGCCGGGATGGAAGGCTCCATCATCGTTGAGAAAGTGCGCAACGACAAGAACCTCAGCGCCGGCTACAATGCCGCGACCGAGGAATATGTGGACATGATCAAAGCCGGTATCATCGACCCCACCAAGGTGTCGCGTTGCGCGTTGCAGAACGCAGCGAGCGTGGCGGGATTGATGCTCACGACCGAGGTGTTGATCACCGAGCTGCCGGAAGAGAAAAAAGAGCCGGCCGGTGGTGGGGGTGGACACAACCACGGCATGGAAGGCATGTACTAAGAAGAGACGCTGCGAAGCAATCAGCTTTCAGCAATGCAGGGCTCAGCGGGGTGACCCGCTGAGCCCTTCGCATTTTCACTGTCGTATCGTTTCCTTATGCCGCCCCTCTACGCACAACCTTCGACTGCGTACGGGTGGTACGTAGTGTGCGGCGGCGCGTATGGTGCTCCGCGTACGCGTCAAGCAGCCGACGAATCATACGCTGGTACTGGGTACGGTGCTTCTGCGCTTCGCCCTTGAAAAACTCCACGCTTCGCTTACTCAGGGCAATGGTCACCTTCACCCCTTCATCTTGAAACACAAGGTCCTCCGGGCGAGGAAGGAAATCGGGAACGACCTTCAAGTCCCCAAGCGGTTCATTCGTATATTTGACGATCGCGCTCATACAGATGCCTCCCTTTCCGCCAATAGCCGGCCCAGAAAATCCGAATGACATGATGACGATACGTGAACCGAACAGTCGGCACGCCACCCTCGACGAAACCAAAGCAGTAGTACCGCTTCTCCGCCGTGCTGTGAGAATGGTCTTCCGCAATGACACGAAAAGGATCGGCGAACGCCAGTTGCGCCGTCGCAAAAGGAATTCCATGCTTTTCCGATTTTCCAGATCCTTTGCTCGATCCCACTCGAACCGGGCCTTGGCCATAGTGGTATGGCTAGCATGAATACGGATTAATAGCCATATGATCGTATGGCTCCATAGAAGAGAAGAGCTCACCGCCTACAGCTGATAACTCGGAGTGAACAGCACAGGGTCCGGCGGATCGTCCGCCGGACCCTTCGTGTTTCTTGGCTCCCATGCAGGAGCGGCAACCGCTCACGCCCTGCCAGGGAAACAGGCGCAATTGACACCTGCTTGCGAAGAGTACGTCTCTGCCGTATAGTAGTGATTCATGATCACGTTTATCGAGACCAAACTGTTTACCAGACTGGTCGAGGAATATCTCTCCGACGATTCTTATCGGCAGTTACAAGCCGCCCTTGCTTCAGACCCCCAGGCAGGCCCTCTCATCCCTGGCTCTGGCGGTCTTCGTAAACTCCGGTGGAGAATCTCCGGACGTGGGAAACGTGGCGGACTTAGAGTCATCTATTATGCCAGGATAAACCAGGACGAAATCTGGCTGCTGACCCTCTATCCCAAGAATGTGGCGGAGAACATTCCGTTACACGTGCTCCGGCAGATCAAAAGGGAGATCGACGATGAGAAAGACAAAAGCTCGTAATATCGGAAATGAAATCCTCCGTGGACTCCGAGAACTTAAGCGGGGAACCGTGGGGAACGTCCGCACGTATCCTCCGGTAGCCGAGACGCGAGCGCGTGTCGGTTTGTCCCAAATCGAGTTCGCACGATTACTCGGCGTATCCGTTCGCACACTACAAGAATGGGAGCAGAGACGACGGGCCCCATCCGGCCCTGCTCGCACGCTATTGGCGATCGCGCATAAAAACCCACGAGCCTTGCTCGATGCAGTCTGAAACTTGGCAACTCCCGTACGAGAGAGAGAAGGCGCCTGTCATATCTGAGTCTGCGACAGATCCGGGCCGTGAAATGAACCAGCGCTACCAGTCACCACTCCCATCTAGCCCGCATTATTCATGAACGCTTCTGCTGCAATTGCGGATTCGCCGCTGCGTTCTTCGTCGCTCGTCGTTCGTGAAGCGCAGGA
Organism: Nitrospira sp.; assembly: GCA_005239475.1. Lineage (GTDB taxonomy): Bacteria > Nitrospirota > Nitrospiria > Nitrospirales > Nitrospiraceae > Palsa-1315. The sequence goes on from SPAX01000039.1 coordinate 4,963, forward strand.
ACAACGTATCTGTTGATCTGATGATTTGATGATCTGTTGAGTCATAGGATTTGGCCCATTCATCAGATCGACAGATCAACAGATTCCGAAACTTCCTTGCGAGAGACGAACGGCGAGATACGCTTCACGAGGAACGCGCGCTCAGCGATTTCGACACGAACCGTCATGAATAATGCGGGCTAGTCGAGGCTTGACACATGAACCGAAAGCACGATGATTCAGTAGCGGCTCACGGAACGTTTTTCCGCAAAGGAGCAAAACTGAAACAGAAGAGCTAATGGCGTATGGCTGATGGCTTGAAGCCGAACACGAAGGGACCGCCTAGTGATTATCGAAGTCGAATCAAACGACAATTGCGAAACCAGTTTCTTTGCGCGGTTCAAGGAGGCCGGGCCTGCTCGGCCGGTCGTACAAGTAAAACTCTATGACCGGAACCCCGCCGGGGAGTGGTACTGGATCACTGGCTGGAGCGACGCTGCGCAGACGCCTGCGTGCCAGGCCTACGCCCAGTTGGCTGAAGACTCCGGCGCGGGCCTGACTCATCTAGTCTACGGAGGGATCTACGGCCTGCGATTCAAGCCGATGAACATCGAGGAAGCTTGGGATCTCGCAAGTCCTCATCAATGGGGGGAAGCCTATCTGTCCCTGGCCAGTGATCGTGACCTGCGCTATGCCGACTAGAAGCCTGTGGAAAAACTATTGTGGCACGCGAGACGAGCGAGATGGGAAAAACGAGGGGGGGGAACCCACTCTGTCCACGTCGCGCCTGTCTCGCATGTCTCGCGCTTCACGCGCCACGGTCTGTGGCGCTGGCGGACTTTTTCAGCATCCTGCTTGGGACTATTTCACCGGCTCTCGTCCTATCAGCCGGAAAGTTTTCTTGAACAATTCCGACGTTTTCGGCTTGTCGAAGAACGACCGAAAGATGTCATGCACGAGAGTGGTATGGGCGGGAAGATCGACTTGAAATTGCTTGAGCGCGGTCGCTCGGTCAGTTCTGTCATAGCCCATGCGGATTGCGCAGCGTTCTAATTCCTTCTGCTGATCCGGGAGAGCATGCGTCTGCAGATCATGCACCATCTGGAGTTTGTGCTCTACGTTTCGGAGAAACTGATAGGCACGGGTCAAATCGGCCTGTTGCTTTCCTGACAGAATACCGGCCTTCTGAAGCCGCACCAACGAACCGAGAGTCCCCCGGCCAAGAATCCCTGGCACCCGCTGACCAGCCAGCACCTGGATTGTCTGGACGAGAAATTCAATTTCCCTGATCCCGCCGACACCGAGTTTGACGTTGCGCTGTTCATGCCCGCGCTCCGCCATCTTCGCGTCAATCCGCTCCTTAACCGATCGGACCTCCTCCACGATCGCGAGCCCCTGATCGACATCCAGGCGTTTCGATGAGGGCGCCAGCACAAAGGGCCGCACCAGCTTAATGAACGCTCTCCCGACCTTCTGCGATCCGGCGATGGGCCAGGCCTTCAGCAAAGCCAACCGTTCCCACACTTGTCCTCTCGTCCGATAGTACTTGGCATAGTCGTCAAGCGAGCGAGTGAGCTGCCCCACCGAACCTTCTGCCCGCAAGCGGAGGTCCACGCGATAGACGTATCCTTCATGGGTCTGTGCGGTCAGCGCCCTCGTGAGCTCCTGCGCAAGAATCTCAAAGTATTCTTCATTGGATAGCCCGGGCTGCACAGGGGCTTTCGCCTTCGCACGTCGGGACACAGCCGGCCTGGTTTCCCCCTCATGGGATTCACAGACATAGAGCACGTCTACGTCGGAGCTGTAATTGAGCTCGTGTCCGCCCAACTTCCCCAAAGCAATGACGGCGAAGCCTGTCTCCACCCACCGCCCCTGCCGATTCTGATGCATGGGAATGCCGTACCGGGCCCGTAGATCGGTATCCACAATGCGATAGGCGGCACCAATGAGGACCGCGGCAAGATCCGAGAGGGAGGCGGTAGTTTCCACCACATCTGCTAACCGTAGGAGATCGCGCACGCCGATACGCAACATCTCTCGACGGCGGAATTGTCGAAGAGCGTCCAACCTGACTTCAGTGGCACTGACATCCTCCAGACTTTGCCGGATCGTACGTTCCATCCCCGCCTTGGTCGGCGCGGTGGACAACACATTCTGTTGGGCCAACCAGTACAGCAGCAGAGGATCGCGGACGAGAGTGAAGGCGAGCGAATCACTGTTCCCGAAGATCGTGCACACCAGGTCCAACATGCGAGGAGCGCTGCGCAGATATTCCAACACGGCCGACCGGCTGACTCCGCTAGCGAGCCAACGTTCCCAGTGGTTCAAGGCCTGATCTGGATCGGCGGTTCGCCCAATGCCCTCAAGTAACGAGGGCAGGATGTCTGCCAACTGGCGTCGCTGGTGTGGATCGCCCCCCATCGACCGCAAATTCGCATCGGCATCCTGAATGCGCTGGAGTCCGTAGGATTGAAGAGTCGCCTCAAGCCGGGCCGGTTCCAGCCCGGGCATTAAGAGGACCGGAGTTGAATCCGGCTGAGCAGTACTCTCGAGCATAGGAACGCCACAATAGCGCGGGGCTGGATTCTTGGAATGATCGGACATAGGCAGGCATTATACTGATACAATGGCGCTCGCACAATGAACCAACTTCGGCTATACTCCGAGCCATGGCTGATGGGCCTGGATCACGCGAGTCGATCATCGAAACCCTGGCCTCCCTCTGTCCGGATGTCGATGATGAGGTACGCCGGGACTTCGTCTCACGGATGGACCCCGAGTATTTCGAGCGATTCCAACCGGATGCCATCGCGCACCATATTCAGCTTGCCAGCCGGCTCACGCCGGACCACCCCTGCGAAATATCGGTGCTCGACAAACGAGCGGGCCGATCAGAAATCAGCATCGTCGCCTACGACTACTTCTCAGAATTCGCCGCCATCTGCGGTGTGCTCTCGGCCTTCGGACTCAATATCGAAGAAGGACAGATCTATACCTTCGTGGAGGCCTCGTCCGCTCCCTTGCCACGCCGGGGGGCTCCCTCGACGACCGGCCGGCCTAAAGGCAAGCCAGGCCTGAGCCGCAAGAAAATCGTCGATGTCTTCCTGGTACACCCCCTCGACCGCACAGGCTTTCCCGTACCACAACAAAATGCCCTCCGTCAGACGGTCACCGAAATCATTCAACTGCTGGAGGCCGGTCAGTTTGACGAGGCACGCCAATACGTCAACCGCCGGCTCGTCGAACGGTTGGACAAGCAGCGAAGTGCCTTCACCGGCCTGCTCCATACGGTGCAGATAACCTTCGACAATAGCCACTCACCGACCGATACGATCATGGACATCCAATCGGATGATACGCCGGCCTTTCTCTATGCGCTTGTGAATGGCCTGGCCATGCGCAACATATACATTACCAAGGCCCAGATCGAATGCGATGGCACCAAACTGCATGATCGTTTCTATGTCAGGAATCGCGATGGGCAGAAGCTGCTCGACCCCGTCGAACAGCAGCAATTGCGGCTGACCGCCGTGCTCATCAAACAATTCACGCATGCCTTGACCTGGGCTTCCGACCCGGCCAAGGCGCTGGCATCGTTCGACCATTTCCTGGATCTCATCATGAAAGACCATGGCAAGAAGGGCAAGAAGGGCAAGAACCAGTCGCTCGACTTCGTCAGCGATAAAAAAAGCTTTCCCCTGCTCGCACAACTGCTCGGCGCCAGCGACTTCTTGTGGGAAGACTTTCTCCGACGCCAGCACGACAACCTCCTTCCCCTGCTCACGGATTACCAGGATGTGCCGCTGATCAAGCCCCAGGCGACCCTCCGTAAAGAGCTCGACCGTCTGGTCACTCGCGCCAAAACAGACGAGTCGCGAAAAGACGCGTTGAACCAGTTTAAAGACCGTGAGCTGTTCAGGATCGACATAAAACACATCGTCGAGCCCTCGACAAATTTCCCTGACTTTTCGCTAGCGCTCACGGAGCTGGCGGAGGTCATCATGGAGCGGAGCATCGCGGATTGCCGCGCCAAGCTGGAGAAATCGTACGGGCGCCCACGGCTCGCCAACAANAAACCCTGCCCCTTTGCCGTCCTGGGNCTGGGAAAATTCGGAGGGCGAGAGCTCGGCTACGCCTCGGACATCGAGGTACTGTTCGTCTACGGTGGATCAGGCANAACAAGCGGNAAGACGGGAATTGAGAACAGCGAATACTTCGAACGGTTGGCNCAGGAACTCCTGGGGTGGATCGACGCCAAGCAAGAAGGCATCTTTCNCCTTGANGTNAGGCTGCGACCACACGGAGGCAAGGGCGCACTGGCCAATGCGTTCGANGANATCTGTCGCTACTACAGTCNGNCCGGACTGGCCGCGCCATTCGAGCGGCCAGCCCTCATCAAACGAAGTATTTGTGCTCCCGCTGANGGGGACGAGCGACTGGCCGCGCCATTCGAGCGGCAAGCCCTGATCAAGTTGCGGCATATCGCCGGCGACGCCNCACTGGGCCATCAAGTGGAANCACACCGCGACTCGTTCGTCTATAGCGGCGCCCCCTGGGACNTCGCGNCNGCGCTCGATTTGCGGAGACAACAGCTCAAACAGCTGGTCCAGCCTGGGCAGGTCAACCTGAAGTATAGCGTGGGAGGACTCATCGACATCGAATATGCCGTGCAATACCTGCAAGTGATGCATGGACATGACCACCCGAGCCTGCGTACGCCGAACACCCTGCAGGCACTCGCCGCGCTGGTAAAAGCGGGGTTGGTCGCGCCCACCGATGGAGAGAACCTCCGGAAAGCCTACATCTTCTTCCGTATATTGGTTGACGGATTGCGCATGGTCCGGGGAAACACCAAGGATCTTGTACTCCCTCCGCCTGACTCGGAAGACTTAGTCAGTCTTGCCCGCCGCGTCGGCTACACGACAGAGGACTGGCGAGCCGGCGCGCGCAATTTACAGGCCGATATCGCGCAGCATATGCAGACGACCCGTGAATTTTTCGCACAACAGCACGGCGGCCTCTAACAGGCTGCGGAAAAACCTAGCCGCGGGAGATAAAAAAACGTCCATCTCCCAGTCGCGAGAGACGGACGCCGTTGCCTTGTTTGCTTATGTCGAAAACATTACTGCGGCGCGTAACGCGCGAGTAGATGTTCGAAGTTCTGAGATCGAAGCTCTGAAAGCCTCAACCTTCGGCGCTCGACCCGTTGTTCGTCTCACTCGTCGCGCTGTTCCCGCCAGTCTCGCCCCTCGCGCTTGAGTGCGCTCTACACATCGTAATACAGGACATACTCGTACGGATGCGGCCGCAACCGCATGGGATCGACTTCCTTGCGGCGTTTGTAGTCGACCCAGGACTCGATCAGGTTCTTGCTGAAGACCCCTCCCTTGAGCAGAAACTGATGGTCCTGTTCGAGGCTGCGCAGCGCTTCATCGAGACTGCCGGGCAGCGTGCGTATCGCCGCCGCTTCCTCCGGCTCGAGATCGTACAGATCCTTCTCCGCCGGTTCACCCGGATTAATCTTATTCTCGATCCCGTCCAACCCTGCCATGAGCATGGCAGAAAAGGCGAGGTAGGGGTTCGCAGTCGGGTCGGGAAAACGCACCTCGATCCGCTTGGCTTTAGGGCTCGGTGAGTACATGGGAATCCGGATGCCTGCAGATCGATTCCGGCTGGAATAGGCCAGCAGGACCGGCGCCTCGAACCCGGGGGTCAGCCGCTTGTAGGAGTTGGTCGTCGGATTCGTAAACGCCGCCAGGGCCGGGGCGTGCTTCAGGATGCCTCCGATATAGTAGAGACACATTTGCGAGATGCCGGCATATTCCTTCCCCGCAAACAGGGGCTTCCCCTCTTTCCAGATGCTCTGATGCGTATGCATGCCGGTACCGTTGTCCCCAAAGATCGGCTTGGGCATGAAGGTCGCAGTTTTGCCATGTCGGCGGGCCACGTTCTTGACGATGTACTTGTACATCATCAATTGATCTGCCGTCTTGACCAGCGAGTCGAAGCGGATATCGATTTCCGCCTGGCCCGCCGTCGCCGTCTCATGGTGGTGCTTTTCAATGGAGATCCCGACCTTTTGCATCTCCAGGACCATCTCACTGCGGATATCCTGTTGCGTATCGGTCGGCGGGACCGGGAAATAGCCTTCCTTGTGACGGATCTTTCCGCCCAAGTTGTGGCCTTCCTGCCCGATGTTCCAGGCGCCTTCTTCTGAATCGATGAAGTAGTAGCCGCTGTTACCGGTCTGATCGTACCGGACCTGATCGAAAATGAAGAACTCCGCCTCCGGCCCCCAGTAGGAGATATCGCCGATCTTCGTGCTCTGGAGATATTTTTCCGCCTTCTGCGCCACAAAACGCGGATCGCGATCGTAGGGCTCGCGCGTAATCGGATCGACGACATTGCCGACGAGGCTCATCGTCGGCACAGCACAGAACGGATCGAGACAGGCCGTGGCCGGATCGGGGACCATCAGCAGATCGCTGTCGTTGATCGCCTTCCAGCCTCGAATCGACGAACCGTCCAACCCGGATCCGTCCTTAAATAGTCCTTCCGTAAGCTCTTCCACAGGAATCGAGAAGTGCTGCCACGTCCCGATCAAGTCCACAAACTTCAAGTCCACCATCTGCGCCTTGTTCTTCTTGGCAAACTCCAGTACCTCGCGGGGATTCATTCCGGTCCTCCTTATACGTCATACGTCGCACGCCCTATTTATTTTGATGATCCTATCACTACGCCTTCCGACGCAGCAACCTGCTGGTCTATGAACTGATCGATATCCTTCTTGATGGTCGCGCGGATGGCCTCCAGGCGAGTGTGGTCATTGATCTTGGCTCCGTGTTGGTCCGTCACGTAGATCACGTCAGCCACCTGATCGAGCTCCTCCCTCATCGAGATTCGGGCCGCATGGACCGACAGGTCGAGATCTAGGATGCTGCGGGTAATCGCATACAACAATCCCTGCGCATCGTCGGCAAACACATCGATGATCGTGGACCGGTCACAGGTCTCGTTATCGATCTGCACCTCGGTCGCCTGGCGGGTGGTAGGCAGCCGACGACGGGAGGGCAGGCGGGTGTTTCGGCTCACCAACCGCTCGACGTCCTCCTCGCCCTTCAGCACCCGGACAATAGTCGCGGCGGTGGAATGCCTGCGCTCGGCCGGGGGAACACCGGCATAATCAGGATCGGACACCTTGAAGGTGTCCACCACGACCCCGTCAGTTCGTGTGTTGATCTGGGCGTCCAGAATCTGAAGCCCCTGGGCCGTCATGACCCCGGCAATCTTGGAGAAGATACCTGGGGTCAGGTCATCGCGGGTAATCACCGAGTATTCGCAGACGCCCAGTTCCTCGTTGAAGTGCTCCTCGACCAATACGTCCCCTGCCTGCAGCTTTCCAATCGCCCTCAAATGGGCTGCGATCTGCTTCGGAGACGTCCCATGCAGATAACGCAAGGGAAACTGGCCCAGTTGCGACTCGATCCAGTCGAGCCCACCGGCCGCTGCTTCCGTGCACTCGCGCGCCACCTCACCCGCCAATTGCTTGAGGCGCTCCGGACCAGCCGGCTCATCCTGCTCACCCGACACCTCCGGCAGCGCGCGCAGATAGAGTTCGATGAGCAAGGACTCCTTCCATTTGTTCAGGACCCCAGGCCCCACCGCCGAGATATCGGCTGCGGTCAGGACCAACAGTTTGCGGAGGGTTTCCGGCGTCGCTACCGCCCTGACGAAGGGCAAGAGGATCTTCTTATCGTAAGGATCTCGCTGGAAGGCTATCTGAGCCATCAGCAGATGCTTGTGCACGAGAAAGACCAGCGTCCTCGTCTCTTGTTCGTCACACCCCAGCAGCGCCGCCGTCTCCTCCGCGATCGCCTTGCCCACTTCGCAGTGATCTTCTTTCCGACCCTTTCCCATATCATGCAACAGTATCGCCAGGTGCAAGAGGTCCTTCCGCTTGATCTCCTGGCACACGTTCCCGATGACACCAGGATCCTGGGCAAGCGCTTCAGCCTTGGCCACCGCCAGCAGCGTATGATGATCTACCGTATACTTGTGAACATGGTTGAACTGCATCAGGCCCCGGACCCTGGCAAAGACCGGAATGATCTTCTCCAGCAGATGGGCGCGATGCATCACTTCCAGCGTGCTGGCCACTGCTCCCGGTCCGGCGAGGATCTTCAGAAAGACCCGGCTGACCTCAGGGGTCCGGAAGGCCTCGGCCGACATATTATTCATGTGGCTGTGGATCTCATCCAGCAGGTCTGTGTCGATCTTGAGTCGTCGGGACCCCGCCATTTCGAACAGCCGGAGCAGCAAGTCCGGACTATCCAGGACCCGCGCCCGCAGCTCAGAGGGAACAGTCAGATGCTGGCCGGTCACCACAAAATACCCGTCCACCTTGGCAGCCGATTGGACGCTCCTCACAGGCCCGGCCAGGCAGCGGTCCAGAAACCGGACCATGGTCTCGTGGAGTCCCATCGTGTGCCGGTAATACTGCTGCATGAACTGCTCCACCCCCAAGAGATGGGGGCGATCCTTGAATTCGTGCAGGGAGGCCAGCCGGACTTGTTCGTCGAACGACAGAATCTCCTGCGCCCTCCCGGCTTCGAAGTGTAGAAACGCCCTGACGCGCCACAGAAAATCCCGTGCCTCCGTCAGCGAGAGAAGATCCTCTCTGGAGAGGAAGCCGCGATCCGCCAAATCCTGCAGCGTACCAGCCTGGAACTTGGTCATGCCGGCCCACCGGAGCAGATGGAAGTCCCGCAGCCCTCCTTTGCTTTTCTTGACGTTGGGCTCCAGGAGATAAATCGTCTCTCCGAACTTCTTATACTCACCGCGACGCATGTCCATGAGCTGATCGATAAAAGGCCCCGCCCCCCGGCCGACGACCTGCCGAAAATACCGGCGATGGAATTCCTTGAACAGGTGCGGGCTTCCGGCCAAGAGCCTGGCTGACATCATGGCGGTCCGAATCGTAATGTCCCCAGGGGCCAGTTCAATGCAATCTTCAATCGTCCTCATGCAGTAGCCGACCTGGAAGCCGAGACCCCACAGATGGTGCAGCACCTCACGGAACAGAGCCTGCGCCTCCTCCCCCGCATTCTTGCGATGGAGAAACATGATGTCGATATCTGAATAGGGAGCCAACTCCCGATGGCCGTAGCCTCCCAGCGCCACCAGGCAGCAGTACTGGGATCCCGAGACCTGCGCCTCCTCCCCAGCCTGCCGCAGGGCGTTCTTGTACCGGGCGACGATCAGCTTATCCACGAAGTCCGTCAGGGCCGCCATGACTTCAGCCCCCGAGACCCCATCCAACAACCGTTGCCGGAGCGCCTGCCGCTGCCCAGCCAGGGCGGAGACCGGCTCGATCTCCGCCCTGCGCAAGAGCCCATCCGGCAACCCGCTATCCGGAGTCATTGTCACAGCGCGCTTTCCCCCGTCTCACCGGTCCTGATCCGTATCACGGAGCTGACATCCGACACGAGGATCTTGCCATCCCCGACGGTGCCGGTCTTCGCGTGGCGCGTAATGGTTTCGATCGCGCGCGCCAGAATGCTATCCGCGACGAGCACTTCGATCTTCAACTTGGGCACAAAGTCGGTCGTATACTCGGCACCCCGGTAGGTTTCCTTACTCCCCTTTTGGCGTCCGAGTCCTTTGACTTCCGTGACCGTCATCCCATGCACACCGATTTCCATCAATCCATCCTTGACCTCTTCCAACTTGAACGGCTTGATGATGGCTTCAATCATTTTCATGTCGATGCCTCCCTCTCAGGCTCACCCGAGGCCGCTGATCGTACAGCATCCCTGGAATATAGCCGGCACGATTGTTTGGTCAATCGTGTCATGGTTCGTTTAGGAACCTGAATCATGCGTGAAGAACAACTGAGAATGCCGTCTCGGCCTTGTGCCGATAGGTTTGCCCAGCCACCTGGCTGAGGCACCGAACCCTACTGTCTCAGTAGGGTTCGGTCTAGCTCTGCCTTACGAATAGGCCTTTTCATCATGTTGACTGAGATCCAGGCCTAAGCGCTCATCTTCTTCACTCGTACGCAGACCCATGATTCCACCGACCACCGCCAGAATAATTAAGGTCCCTACAAACACGAACACTATGGTAATCAATACGGCCATCGCTTGGATGCCCAACTGTGCTGGATTACCAAAGAACAGCCCGTCTGCCCCTGCCGAATTCACCGCCTTCGACGCGAAGAGACCGGTCGCCAGCGCACCCCAAATGCCTCCGACTGCGTGAACGCCGAACGCATCGAGGGCGTCATCGTAGCCAAACAAGGGCTTCAACATCACTGCAATATAACACAACACCCCTGCTCCAGCCCCGATCAGCAGTGCCGATATCGGGCCGACGAACCCNGACGCAGGCGTGATGGCCACCAATCCCGCCACCGCTCCGCTGGCCACGCCCAGGGCCGACGGTTTGCCTCGATAGATCCACTCCGCAATCATCCAGGCCAGCGCCGAGGCAGCCGTCGCCGTATTGGTGGCGGTAAAGGTGCTCGTCGCCAGTTCCCCGGCGCCCAANGCGCTGCCGGCATTGAACCCGAACCATCCAAACCAGAGCAAGGACGCGCCCATAAGGGTCATGGGCAAATTGTGCGGGTGCATCGCCTCCTTGCCATGTCCCATGCGCTTCTTTACCACGANGGCACAAGCCAACCCGGCGATGCCGGAACTGATATGGACGACCGTCCCGCCGGCGAAATCCAACGCCCCGAGGTTTCTGACCCAGCCCCCGACTGCCCAGACCCAGTGACAGAGCGGATCGTAGATGAAGGTCGCCCACAACAGCGTGAACACGCAAAAACTGCTGAACTTGACCCGTTCGGCATAGGCGCCGGTGATCAGCGCCGGCGTGATCACGGCAAACATCATCTGGAAGAGCATGAATGCCTGGTGCGGTATGGTGGCCGCGTAATCGGGATTGGGCGCAGTTCCCACACCGCTGAGACCGAACCATTCAAGCGAACCGACGATGCCGCCTATGTCAGGCCCGAAGGCGAGGGAGTACCCCCACAGCACCCACTGGACACTGATCAGGCAGAGGATCACAAAGCTCTGCATCATCGTGCCCAACGCATTCTTGTTACGCGACATGCCTCCATAGAACAGAAACAGACCCGGCGCGGTCATGGCCAACACCAAGGCCGACGAAACCAACACCCAGGCCGTATCGCCTGTATCAATCTTCGGCGGTTCCGGCGCGGCTTCCGGAGGAGCTTCCGGCGCAGCAGCAGCTTCCGGCGCCGCTGGGGCCTGCGCACCGGCATTTTGTACGTACAGAGAGAGAAGGACTGGCAGAAACTTCTTCATACTGGTCATATGCGATAGCATCATTGCATCCTTTCATCCCTTAGATCGGGACGAGGTTGTCAATAAGACCGTTGAAATGTTCTGAGCGGCTCCCCCTGGTGACCTCACGCCGCCCCTTCCGACTACGCTCAGGACTGGCTTCTTCGCCGAAACGTGCTGCTTCCGCGCGTCTGCCTGCTGACGCAGATAGACGCTCGGCCTGCGCCGAGTCGAAGACGGTCTCGATAAGATGGGTATTGTTGAGCAGAACCCCCAACCTTTGCTCCAGCCATTCCTCGGAGCAGAGTCCGATGGATTGCTGGCGCAGGTAAAAGGGCATGGGCACTGCTCCTTGATATGTCGTGCCTGAGTGACCGGCTTGTCACCAGGCTGCGTGCGGAGCACGCAGCCTGGTAGTTTCTCTTACCTGCCTGCCACTCTGCAGACAGGCCCTATGGCTCTTCTCATCGGCCCGCCGCCCCTATAGGCTCCCCGGTCGGTGGCTCCCTCCCTGGACTACTCCACGGAGGGAGCCACGCATCACCATGTCAACGGACTTCCCTATCACTTTCCCTATCACTCAGCCTAGAACAGGTAGACCACTGAGAATCCAAGGGTTGATTGATTGTTAGCCGCGTTCCCGCCATTCAGGAAGACATTCTTATTGGAATGGTCATGCCGGAACTCGGCTCTCGTGATGAGTGACGGGGCCGGCTTCCATTGAAGTGTCACGGTGCCCTCCCAGAGGGTCTGGGGGGTCCCATTCGCTGTGGCGTTAGCCGGTATGGCGCTAAAGCCGCCGACGGCTGAGCCAGCACAAACATTTGCGCCGCCATTGAAATTATTGCCTCCGGCACAGGTACGGGCACCGCCGGCATCCTCGAAGAGCTCTCCACGAACCCTGAGACTGAATGCATTGGGCTGCGTTTGATCGTTGAAGTCATGAGTGTAATAGGCGAGGATCGCATTCCAGCGGGCGTTGGACGATTGGCCAGCTGCGATTCTGCTCGCGCTGGCATTGGCCTCGTTCCCGTAATAGGGCTCGATGATGAGGGTATCCCGGTCGGTCGGCTTGAACGTGATGAGCGAGCCGATTACCGTTCGCTTGGCCGTAGGATCGCACCCTGTGTTAGTCGGTGGCACCGTCGAACAGCTGCCGACGGCCGCAATAGTAATGCCATTTCCATTTGGCTGTTCGGCTCCGTAGGACCCGTAAAAGCTGATTCCGAACATCTCATGCGGCGTCAGAGCCAGGTTCCACGTGACTGTTTTGCCCCTATTGTTGTCCTCAATGTTGTCCCAACCATTGATGAGTCCGACTGCTGCGGTGGCCCATGACGTAATCGGATAGGTGAAGCGGATACCGGTCTCCGTGAAGGCTTGCGCCAAACCGAACGTAAAGCTGCGGGAGAAGTTGGGGTTCTCCCAACTGTTGATCACCTCTAACCCGATCAAGGTATTGATCTTTCCTGCTTGAATCTTCAGGCCGTTGCCGATCGGCACGATGTACTCTGCATAGAGTTCATGGATATCCAGTTCGTCGTCTCCCACGGTAGGTTGGTAATTCGTGCGGGCTCTCGAGAACCGGGATTGGGCCCCAAAATTGAGCCGCGCGCGAAAACCGATCCGATCCGTGGCACTGCCTGCCGTTGCAGGCCGTTCCACCATGACCTGCGCCACTTGGGGCACAAATGAATTGGCCTGCGTATCGAAAATACGCAGTTGATTGAGGTTGGTGTTGGGATTATTGAAATTCTGTGTGTAGGATGCTTCCACCGCCCCGGAGATCTGAAATCCCGCGGTCTTCCAGAGAGATTCCGCCGGCGTAGGGGGCTCTTCGGCGAATACCGCGTTACCGCCAAGCAGCGAGACCGCCGCACACATACCTAACCCTATCCCGATACGACTGAGTGCTGACATAATATCGTCCTCCTCGTCCGATGGGTGATTCGGTTGCTCCCTTGCCTCTTTCACCTCGACGTCATTGTCGCGACGCACGCCATTGTGCGCAATCTCAAACCTCTCCTAGCCCATTCGCCTCTCACTTCCACATCGATTCTCAGCAGCCATTCGCGAACGAATGGCGGCTTCTCAATGTTCACGCCATTCCGTTGATATGCATAAAAAATTGTGATTCAGTCTGCTCGCATACGGTCAAAAAAAAGTCCTCTAGCCCGCTGGGACTGGAGGACGCCATTGTCCATGCCGTACGATATCGTGAGACCGGCGGGAAACGTCGTTGTTCCCCTGTCTGATGGGCTCCCCTTTGGGCGCCCTATACTGCGCGCCCTTATACATGTCCCGGCAAAACCTGTCAATGGTTATCTCGGTCTGGCGAGAAAAGCGGGACAGGCGAGACAGGGGAGGCTGTTCTCCCGCCCCACGGTCTGTGGCGCTGGCGGACTGTTTCAGCATCCTGCTAAAACGATCGATGTTTGGAAGAAAAGCTGGCACTCAGATGTTGACCGGCAGAAGCTGAAACACGCGTGCCAGTTGACTGGCTCGCTTCAGATCTCCGCCTCGCAGGGCCTTGCGCACTTCATCCAGCTTCTGCGCGTCCGACAGCGAGAGGTAGGGCGACCATCCTGTGTCCGAATCAATCAAATCTACTTCAACTTCGGCGGCGTACCGCCCTTCGTGGACCAACTTGGTGTGGTGATGGCTGTTCATGATTCCCTCCTCAGCAGGCTGCGTAAAAACTCGGTTTA
>SPAX01000004.1:0-24224 GCA_005239475.1 Nitrospira sp.
CGATGCGGGACGGGCTAAGAACCGCCGCGTTGAAATCACCGTCACCAAATAGTACTCGACATGGAGGAGACAGCGGACATTTCGTTGTCTCCTCAGGGCCCTTCGGACTCACAGGACTTGCCGCACCGCAGACCTATCACAAGCGGATCTTCCGAGCTCTTGCACTCTCGCAGCTTCGGTACCTGGTCCGGAAGAGCGCCCAATCAGCTGAACTGATCCCACGTATCGCACTGTTTGATCGACCAATACACCGCCTCTTTGAGTTTCTTCAACAGCACGTTCTCCGGATCGCGCATGGCTTGTAGTTTCTTGTCGAGATCGTAGAGCGGCTGGATTGATCGCTTATCCGGGATCTTGCCCAGCGACCAGGCCACTTCCGTGAGCACGGACCAGTCGGTCTTGGGATCCTTCAGCTTGGCGAGCAACGGCAACACGACTGAGGCATCCCCATGCAGTCCGCCGAGTTGGCCCAACGCCTTGGCTGCCGCGGCTTGCACCTCGAGATCCGGTGACGTATTCATGATCTCAACAAGCAGCGGAATGCCCTCTTTACCGAGACTACCCATTGCCCCAATCGCTTGCTTCGCCAAGTCACGATTCTTGAGCACCTCTTTCAGCTTCGGCAAGGCCTCGTCGGCTTGCATCTCGCCTAACAGAGAAATAATTTTGAACTTTCTGGCCTGCGACGTGTCTGATAGATCGAGCAACTTCAAAAGGCGCTCCGGCTGACCCCATTCAGCGGCCAGCAACAGGGGAAACTCGTATTTCTCGAGTACGTCCCTCAATTTGCCCATGGCATAGGTTCCCGGATCTTCCGCGTTAGCCGATTGCGCGGCTTGTCCCGCATCTTCAAACTCGGTTCGGACCTCTTTCTGCCATTTGACCTTCATGTCACCGAGGAGATAGGTCATCTGACAGGCGGGGCCCTTCCACAGCCGAGACGGGGCATCGGGTAAATCCGCATCCCCTCCCGTAGTCGTCGTGCCTTCCCATGTTTTTCGCTGTTCGCATTTTACTTTGAACACAGCGTCATGCGGTGTATCGGCTTCGCGCACGACCGTGTATCCCAATTCACCCATCCGGCGAGCTACGAGTTCGGCAAGCGGAACAGCGTCAGCAGCGCCCTTATCCGTCAGTGCAATCGCGTCGATGCGCACGATTTGAATCTTATCCAGCAGCGCTTTCTGCTCCGGCGTGAAATAGTCCCGGTAGGCCCATGCAGGAGGAGAGGAAAGTGCCACAAAACTGAAAGCCAGAGTTGAGAGCAGTAGCGCCACGCGCATCGTGCACCTCCTAACCGGTATGCTGGCGATAAATTACGTATGCTGCCTGATTATACCCGTCAATGAAGGCTGGGGCTACCTTAGCCCGTATCATTCACGAAGGCTTCTACTGCAACCGCCGATGTTTGGGCGCGGGGCCAGAGGCGAGGGGTGACCAGAAGGAATGTCTTCCCTCTCGCCTCGTGCCCTTCGCCTGGCTTCCAAGCGATCTCGCGACGGCATTCATGAGTAATCCGGGTGAGAAATGGATACTAACCGTCCCCTGGGCACGCAAGTGAACACACTTCCATCCCCGCAAGAGTATGGGTTGACAGTGGGATACATCCAACGGTACAAAATACCAGCAGGAACATGTATTTTCGGTTGTTTGCTTATCGTGCTGGAGTCGGCTCCTACAGACCCCACCATGCGAGAGTGGCGGAACTGGCAGACGCGCGAGACTTAGGATCTCGTGGGTAACCGTGGGGGTTCAAGTCCCCCCTCTCGCACCAGACCACGACCGGGCGGCCGGCGATGGCTCGGCAGCCCGCGCACGGCTTCGCACAAAGAAAAAGGTTCGCACCAGCTATGAAAATGGAAGTCACTGAACTAGGACCAATGAAACGCGTCCTCAAGATTGAGGTGCCGGCCGATGAGGTCACTCAACGGCTTGCCCGAGCCTACGTCGAGCTGAACCGCCAGGTCAACATTCCAGGATTTCGCCCCGGCAAGGCACCCTTGGCCTTGCTGGAAAAACGCTATGCTAAAACCGTGGAAGAGGACGTGATCCGGAGCCTCGTGCCGGACTTTTACGACAAGGCCGTCCGCCAAGCGGGGATTGTGCCGGTCGTTGTCGAAATTCCCCCGCTGGACCGGGTCAAGATTAAGAAGGACGAACCCTTTACCTTCACCGCGACCGTCGAGATTAAGCCGAACATCGAATTGCGGGACTATAAAGCGCCGAGTCCGATCTCGCTCAAGCCCGACAAACGCACCGTCACCGACGAACAGCTCGACCGAGGGCTTGAGGTCTTGCGCGAACAACAGGCGCGCCTGGAAGCCGCACCGGCCGGCCATACCATCGTGGACGGGGACTATATCGTGCTGGACGTGCACGGCACTCTCGATGGCGCACCGCTGGAAGGAACGAAAAAAGAAGGTCAACTCCACAAGGTCGGATCACATGCGTCCGTCTTGGGCTTGGAAATTGATTCGCATGTCGGGGGGAAGAAAGAGGGCGACGTGCTCGAAATATCCCAGCCGTACCCAGCCAGCCATCCCGATCCTCGCGTTGCCGGCAAGACGGTCGTATTTACGCTGACGGTTAAATCCGTCAAGGAAAAGAAGCTGCCGGCCCTGGACGATGAATTTGCCAAAGACTGTGGCCCCTACACCTCGCTTCAGGAAATCAAAGACAGACTGCGTGACGGGATGGAACAGGCGCTGAAACGAGAGATCGAAGACACCTATAAGGATACGATCATCAAACGGCTCGTGGAGACCCACCACTTCGATCTCCCGGAAACTCTGGTTGAGCGTGAGTTGGAGGCCATCATCCGCCAGCACATGCAGCAGCAACAGCGGAAGGGTGGCGCCCAGGAGTCGCCTGGCACGGAGGATCTCGCAAGCCTTCGCAAGGAGCATCGGGACGAAGCGGCGCGCCGCGTGAAGGTCAGTCTCGTGTTAGAGGAGATCGCCGGGAAAGAAGGGCTGACGGTCACGCAAGACGATTTCAACGCCGAAATCATGCGGCTGGCATCGGAACTCAAAATGCCGGCTGCCGATCTTGTCAAGATGATCAAAGCCGGAGGACAAGAGTCCATTGATGACTTGCGCACCAGGATTTTGGCGGATAAAGCGTTGGATTTCGTTTACCGCAATGCGGTGATTCAGGGATAGTGCCGAGCGGTGCGGGCAACCTTGCATCGCTCCTTCAAGAGGCTCTAACGGGTTGCGGAAAACTCTGTGGGCACGCCGGAATTTCATTGGTCAGTAAGTTTGGAATAACAGGAGCACACCACGCGGGATGCTCAAAAAGGCCGTCCAGCAAGGCCGCAGCAAGCGAAGAGGCGAGGCGTACGCTTCGGTACGTTGAGCCTCTGAGCGATGCGAGAACGAAGCTGGCGGACTTTTTCAGCATCCTGCTAAGCGGAAAGGAACGACGTGCATGCTAGTTCCCATTGTTATCGAAACGACTAACCGAGGCGAACGCGCCTACGACATTTACTCTCGGCTCCTGAAAGACCGGATCATCTTCCTCGGCGCGCCGATCGACGACGTCTTTGCCAACCTGGTTATTGCCCAACTCTTGTTCCTCGAAGCGGAAGACCCTGAAAANGACATCAATCTCTACGTCAACNCCCCCGGGGGAAGCGTCACCGCTGGATTGGGAATTTATGACACCATGCAGTATGTGAAACCCCCGATCAACACCATCTGCCTCGGCCAAGCGGCCAGCATGGGAGCCTTTCTGCTCACCGCTGGAACCAAAGGCAAGCGGTTCGCCTTGCCGAATGCGAGGGTCATGATTCACCAACCCATGGGCGGGTTTCAGGGTCAAGCCACTGAAATCGACATCCATGCCAGAGAGATCTTGAAAATCCGCGAGCGACTCAATGAGATCATGGCCAAACATACCGGCCAACCTCTGGAGAAGATATCCCAAGACACCGAACGGGACTACTTCATGTCGGCAGAAGAAGCCAAGCGATACGGTCTCATCGACGAAGTCATCACACGGCCGCCGAAGCTCCTCAAGGCCGTCAGTGGCGACGCAGGAAAAGACGCGGCCAAGGACAAGTAACAGGGGAGGACGCATGGCGAAGCCGGATAAGATGGATCGACATCTCCGCTGCTCATTCTGTGGAAAGAGCCGCGACGAAGTCCGCAAATTGATTGCCGGGCCCACCGTCTACATCTGCGACGAATGCGTCAACCTTTGTAACGACATCATTGCCGAGGATTGGGAAGAAGCCAAAGAAGAGATTTCGTCGAAACTTAAAAAGCCGGTGGAAATCAAACACCACCTGGATCAATACATCGTAGGACAGGAGCGGGCCAAGAAAATTCTCTCGGTGGCCGTTCATAACCACTACAAGCGAATCTCGGCCAAGGACAAAGACGTTGACGACGTGCAACTCCAGAAGGGCAACATCCTCATGCTGGGGCCCACAGGTACCGGGAAAACGCTGTTGGCCCAGACCCTTGCGAAGTACTTGGACGTCCCCTTCACGCTGGCCGATGCCACGACGCTCACAGAAGCGGGGTACGTCGGCGAAGACGTGGAAAACATCATCCTCAAACTCCTGCAAGCAGCGGACTACGATGTCGAACGGGCCGAGCGGGGCATTGTCTACATCGATGAAATCGACAAGATCAGCCGCAAAAGCGACAGCCCGTCCATCACCCGCGACGTCTCGGGCGAAGGGGTGCAACAGGCGCTGCTCAAGCTCATCGAGGGAACCGTCGCCAACGTGCCGCCTCAAGGCGGGCGCAAGCATCCGCACCAAGAGTTTATTCAGGTCAATACGAGTAATATCCTGTTCATCTGCGGTGGAGCGTTCGTCGGGCTCGAACAAATTATCGAGCAACGCCTGAATCGGAAGGCGATGGGATTCGGAGCCGAAGTTCGCGGACGGAGCGAGATTCGACTTGGCGAACTGTTCGCGAAAGTTCAGCCTGAAGACTTTCTTAAATATGGCTTGATTCCGGAATTCGTCGGTCGGCTGCCAGTCGTAGCCACGTTGGATGAGCTGGATGAACGCGCCCTCATTCGAATCTTGACCGAGCCGAGAAACGCGCTCACGAAACAGTACGAGAAATTGCTCTCCTTTGAGAAGGTGAAGCTCAGGTTCACGGAAGGCGCGCTCGGGGCGATCGCACGGAAAGCGTTTCTCCAGAAAACTGGCGCTCGAGGATTGCGTGCCATCCTCGAAGACGTGATGCTGGACGTGATGTATGATGCTCCCTCCCAGAAGCAGATTAAAGAAGTCCTCCTCACCGAGGATGCCATCCTCGGCAAGCACCCTCCCATCCGAATCTTCGAACAAGACAAGGATGTGAAGACAGCCTAAGTCGTTATAACTGTAGCTTTTTTCGCGCGCCACACAGAATGTCTATTCAGAATCCTCCAGGCCAGGATCACCCTGGCCTGGTAGCTCCTTCACCACTTCCCTGCTCAAATACCTACAGCTCTCTGCTCCTTCTTCCTCCCTCTAACTTGTGGCGACCCTCATGCCTCTACGCTTTCCCTCGACAAGATGAAATGCTGCGCTATACTTGCGTTAGAGATTGAACGTGGAGGACCTGTGAAATATCCCGTGTCTTCAAGCCTTCGACACAAAGGGAAAGCCCTTGATCTTGACGCAACCCGTGAGTTGATCACCCTTATGGGGATCAACGGCGAACCCATGGGCACCCTGTCCTGGGACTTCGTCATCGACCAGATTCTGGCCTATCGTAAGCCCCTGGCGAGCCGAGAAACCAGGAATGAGCCACGCGTGACACTCACCTTCCGTGTCAAATACACAACCCCGGAAGGTCGACAGTTTGAAAGTCGTGCAGGCGGCATCGGCGGAGGTGGGCTCTTTATTGAAAGCCTGAGCCCGCTACCGGCCGGCACCAAGCTTGCGCTTGAATTTTCGCTACCGGAGCAGCCGCCAGAATGGTTGCCGGCAAAGGGTCTCGTCGCGTGGGTGTGCCCTAAAGCAGACCAATATACGTTTAGCCCTGGCATGGGGGTACGCTTTACGGAAATTAACCCCGATATCCGTACCCGCGTCCTCGAACTGGTGAAATCCCTCCAGACCGTTGAGCAGTCGGTCTAGTGACTGTCCATCTGCCACCGAATTGTCCCACGTTCAATACAAGGACATGACCATGAAGTTTCCTGTGATCACGACGGAAGGGCATGAGGACAAAGTCCTTGAGATGAATGCCGACCAGGAAGTGGTCACGCTTCATGGCGCCACGGGAGAACTGCTCGGCGCCCTGTCTTGGGGAGCGGTCATTGAACAGATTCTTGCCGGCGACGATGACGCGCGATTTGCCCATGCGCGCTCTCATCCGAGAGCCCCGCTCGCCGTGAAGGTTCGCTACACGACCCCGGAAGGCAAACAATTCGACAGCTTAACCGGCGGCATCGGTGCAGGCGGGTTGTTCATCGAAAGCAGCGCCCCGCTGGCTCCCGGGACCGAGCTATCCGTCGAGTTTGCACTGCCCGATCGTCCTTGGGAAAAACACAAGACCAAAGCGAAGGTCGCCTGGACCCGCAACAAGCCTGAACGGCATCTGCTGTTTCCTGGAATGGGCGTCCAATTTACCGACATTGACGAAAAAGCCCGCAAAGAGCTTGTTGAACTCGTCGATGCGTTGAATCGTTCCCGCCTAGCGACCTAAGTTCCCCGTTTTGCCCAGCGCCGCACCCCACTGTCAGCATCCTTCGCGACCGCCGTTTCAAGCGCGGCCCTCGTATCAAGATCACTGAGCATCCCCAGCCGATAGGCTGCTTCTGCTCGCACCCCAGGCGAGGGATCTTGGGCTAAACGCTCTCTGAGCCAAGAAGAGACCGCCGCCCCATCCCACTCCCCCACCGCCGCCACAATCCCCTGGCGAACCTCCGCATCGGAATCACGTCCTGCTGCGACGAGAGCAGAAATCGATTGGGACGAGTCGACTTGCAGCAATGCCCGCACCGCCGCTCTCCTAATCGCCACATCCGAAGATCGTAGCAACCCTACGACTGGCTGCAGCAATCGAGAACCTGGTTCGATGTCGCCGATCGCCATAACCGCCGCCTGCCGAACCGATTCGACAGGGTCCTCCAGCGCCTGCGTCAACAGGCCAACCACCCCATCGGTGGCTGTGGGTTTCAAGCGCCCCATGGCCAGCACCGACGCTTCGCGGACTATTGCTGCTGGATCCTGTAGAAGGGGAAGAACGGAGTCCACGGCTCGTGGGTCGCCGATCTTGCCCAGAGATTCTGCAGCCGTCCGCCGCACCTCGGGCCCCTCATCGTGAAGCAACTCCAGCAATAGCGAGACCGTGCGCTCCCTCGATGAAGATGGAGAATCCTGGACACAACCGGCAAGACCGAAAACTGCCAGGATGACTGAGTACCCTATGGTGCGAGAGGAAGTACGACGGAGCAGGGTCCAGACATCGGGCAGGCTGATGAAGACTGCACCACAGTTCACGCTTGTTTAGGAGGCTCTTCGTGCAAGGCAGGCAATTCTTTGGCCGCATCGATGGATTGCTGGAATTCCTTCTGAGCAGAATCCATCTCGGCTTGGATTGTCCGCATCTCAGGATCGACCGAATTTCGAACATCGGCAACGGCCTGCTTGAACGTCCGCACCACATCGCCAAGCCCTTCTCCCAAACTCTGCATATCCCTTGGGGAAATGCCGGCCGGCTGCGTGGCCTTCACCTTCATCGCCGCCTGCTGCGCCTGTACGCGGGCCACGGCATCCTTGTTAACAATGGCCGACGGGCGTTTGGCTACTGGTTTTGCCTGGGCGCCCGCAGGAAGAGGCGGGTACTGCGCCCGCATCATCGGCGTGGGAGCAGCCGCGCGTTCTTCCATCGTGGGAGGCTGCTGGCCCTGCCCCGTCGATTGGGCTGAGACTGACTGGGCTGCCGTGGAGTTCAATGGCCGAACTGGCTGTGGCGGAGCCGCCATGTTGTACAGCAAGGCGGCGGTGGTCCCGGGAGTCATTTCTGGCCCAGGCGTATAGGGTGCCGTGGGCTTCGGAGCGGCGGAAGCCTGTCCCGACGTCATCGCCGGTGCCGGTGCAGCCTGGACCGTCGATTGGACCTGCACGGGTGCCGGTTGATTCGCTTCGGGCGGTGCAGCAACCGGCGGGGGAATATCGTTGACTTCTTTTTTAAACCCTCTGAGCGCTTTGCCGACTCCCTCACCGATTTGCGGGAGCTTTCCCGCCCCGAAAATGATCAGGACAATGACGAGGATAATGATGAGTTCCGAGATCCCCATGCTACCAAACATGGCGTGGTTCCTTTTCCCTAGTTCCGGTAAATCGTCTGCCCTGCCTGTTTGAGAATCGTATCAACTCTATAGGGCGCTAGGAGGCACTGTCAAGGAAGGGACAGAGGGCTAGAAGAGCGGAACGATCTCGCCCTGCAACGGCAAACCGAACACCATCGCCTCGTGCTCAGCGAGGTACACGTCCAATTCACTCCTGATTCCAAACTCGCCTGGCAAGTAGATCCCTGGCTCAATAGAAAAGCAGGTTCTCGGCATCAGACGGCGGGTATCCTGCGTCTCCAAACCATCAATGTTGGCTCCGTTTCCATGAACTTCTTCGCCGATCGAATGGCCCGTGCGATGAATGAACCGATCGCCGTAGCCACCACGTTGGATGACCTGCCGGCAAGCTGCGTCCACTTCCCAACCGAATGGACGATGGCCAGAGGCTATTTCTGTCCGGACGAAGGTCAAGGCCGTGTCCCGTCCCTGCCGGACCAAATCGAAAATTTCACGGTGTTTCACCGGCACGGTCTGACCGACATAGCCGGTCCATGTGATATCGGCGTAGACCGAATCGGCCTCCGTTCGTTTGGCCCAGAGATCGATCAAGAGCAACGCATCGCGGGTAACCGCGGCAGACCCCGTCTCTGTCGGACCATAATGGGGATCAGCGCTGTGGGCATTGACGGCGGCGATCGGTGCACTCGACGTAACCATCCCGGCCTCGCGTATACGAGCCAAAATAAACTGCTGCACCCCATATTCAGTGAGACCGCGGCCTTGTGCCACTGCGTCATGCACATCACTAAATGTCTGATCAACGATGCGCCGTAGCGCCGCCGCGGCAAACTGATGGGATTCGAGTTGACGGTCCGTCCAGCGCGCTTCAAACGTCTGAATCAAATCCGCTGAACTCACCACCTCGACGTCGTAACTTCTGATCAACTCGATCGTACCGGCATCTACGCGCGACACGTAGGGAACCGCGTTCAGCGGGGAATACTGCATGGCCACACGGAGGCCACCGGCTAGCAGGCGCGCGAGAATCTGCCGTTGCTGCTCCCACGACACATAGCAATCGGCCTGTCCCGGCAATGCATCCAGCACGTGCGGCTCGATGCGATGCAGCAGCTTGACGGGAACCCCCTGCGCCGGAATCCAGTAGTACCATCGCCTCGTCACATGGAGCGTAGGATCGAGCTGGAGTATACGATAGGCGAGGGGGTCGCTCCCGCGGAAATCGTAGAAGAGCCAGCCGTCGACCTCAGCATCACGCAGGGCCTGCTGAATCTCGCTGACACGGTGCTGTACGGCCGTTGTCATCATGGATGGCATCTTATCGTCGCGCTACCGAGCCGTCAATGAGACAGCCGTTGAGATCGGTGATCATGTTACAATACGCGCCATGGCAGTCGAGCATGCACCAGAGCCTCTCTTATTCCGCGTGACCCTGTTTGTCGGACCACAGCCAGTGCAGGGGAAACCCTTCATCTCTTCCTGTGTATTCAACGTCAAGAAACGGAGTTGGAAGGGTGGGATCCAGGTCGCCGTTGCTATCACTCAGAGCCAGATTGATACGCTCAGCACCGACAATGATTTCTCCCGTTGGTTGGCCCAGGCCCTGATCGATCTCTCAGATGAAGATCGTCAATCTCATCAGGAACGAGCCCATGAGCTGTTTATCCAAGCAGTCTGTTGGTGCAAGCTGGACCTGGCATTGCAATCCGGCATCGCTCAAGAGAACCAATGTCTCGCAGATGACACATGGATCGCTGAAGTCAGAGACACCGTCATCAAGCGGAGGAACTTCATCACGTCGTACATTGCATCTGAACTGGACCTTGTACTGAGAAACGTTACCGCTCCATAAGGCACTCCACCCTGACGCGGCAGGGGATTTGCAACGAGAGCTGAATTTGTTATAACTCCACTACCAATGAGTCGTCGGTGGGTACCCTGGAGTCAACCACTGCCGCTCAGCTCGCTCTGTCGAAAAAGGAGGATTATCTGTGAACACATACTCGTCTTCATCCAATCGCCCCTGTGTGGCTTCCAGCTTTAAACTGGTGGCGATCTCCCTGCTCCTGGCCCTGTGCACCGTGACAATGGTGCCATCGGCGTGGAGTCAAGAAAGCGCGGCCCCGGCGTCGAGCGAAAGCATCGAGGGCGGAGACTCGTCAAGCGTGGGCATGCAGGTCGCTGCCGGCTTCTCCACCCTGTTGTATTTTCCTCTGAAAGCGGTATTTGCCATAAGCGGAGGCATTGTCGGGGGACTCGCCTATGCGTTTTCCGGCGGGAATGAACAAGCAGCCAAGAGCATCTGGGACACTAGTCTCTATGGCACCTACATCCTTACCCCGGATCATCTCCAGGGCAATCGGCCCATCCGCTTCCTGGGGGTCGCTGATTCGACTGATGCACCGGCGCCAGCCTCTGCTCAGGAACCCATCCAATAGCCGATGAAACCGATCATCGGCGTCACACCAGACTTCAACGCCGGTGATCGGAAGGAATGGGGTGGGAGCGAGCCCACCTACTTTTTGCGCGCACGCTACATTCGTGCCATCGAAGAACTCGGCGGCATCCCGCTGGTCCTTCCACTCCTCGCCGACCGGGCCACGAGACGGCGCCTCCTGCAACAGATTGACGGACTTCTCCTCACCGGAAGCGGACCGGACCTTCCACCATCATTATATGGTGAACGTCAGCGCTATCCGTTCGGAATCGTGAGCGAACGTCGCGCGAGTTTTGAGTTGGACATCGTCCACCTGGCGAGACAGGCTGATGTCCCGCTGCTCGGCATCTGCGGAGGCATGCAGACCATGAATGTCGCCTGCGGCGGCAGTCTGTTCCAGGATATCTCATCCCAAATCTCGAAACCGCTCCAACATCGGCAACGGACCCCTGCGACGAATCTGAGTCACACCGTCACCGTCACACCCGGCAGCTTACTCCGTCGCATCGTACGATCGGTGACGATGCCGGTGAATAGCTCGCACCATCAATCGGTCAACGTCGTCGCGCCGTCGTTGATCGCCAGCGCCCTGGCCCCCGATGGTATCGTGGAGGCGATCGAATCTCCGACCCACCGCTTCTTTCTCGGCATCCAGTGGCACCCGGAATTTCTCTTCGACAGGCACCCCTTCCACCGGCGACTGTTCGAGGCCTTTTTGCGCGCCTCACGCGCTACAACCCGTGGCACGTGAACTACGAGAACCGGCTGGTCTTTCTTGTTTATGTAGTCTATCTGGTTTGTTTGGTTGAACGAGACTGACCAGATGAACAAGGCAAACCGGATAAACCAGATCAACCCGTCTCGCCAGTCTCGCCCGACTTTCCTAGGGAGAAGGCCTGCTATACTTGACCCCATATGGAACCGAAGCTCGTTGACCCTCCCGCGCCTTTCGCCATCCCCGCGTCCAGAGGAGGTACGGTGATCCGTCGACTCTTCCGAACCAAGTCCATTGAGCAAATTCTCGCGGACGCAGATCATCCCGAACATCGTTTGAAAAAGACCCTTACGGCCTGGGATCTGACGGCGCTCGGCATCGGCGCGATCATCGGTACCGGTATCTTCGTCCTGATCGGCACCGCCATCGTCGGCGATGCCCACCGGCCCGGGGCAGGGCCTGGAATCATTCTGTCCTTCGTGCTCTCCGGCCTGACCTGCGCCCTCGCGGCACTCTGCTACGCAGAATTTTCCACCATGATTCCAGCGGCCGGCTCTGCCTATACCTATTCGTATGCCACGTTGGGAGAATTTCTGGCCTGGATCACTGGCTGGAACTTGATTCTCGAATACGGCGTGGCCTGTGTCGCCGTCGCCATCGGGTGGTCCGGCTATTTCAATAATCTGCTCAGGTTGGCCGGGATTGAATTGCCGCACTGGGCTACGCATCCCCCCGGAGGACCTAACGGGGGGGTGGCAAACTTCCCCGCCGCCATTATCGTGTTACTCGTCACCATCATCCTCGTCATTGGGATCAAAGAAAGCGCCCGCGCAACCGGCATTATTGTGGGCTTGAAGCTCGCGGTCATCCTGTTCTTCATTGCCGTAGGAACGCCGGCCGTGAATAGCGACAACTGGACGCCCTTCATGCCGCAGGGTTTCGCCGGCGTCGGTGCCGCAGCGGCGATCGTGTTTTTCGCCTATATCGGATTCGACGCCATCTCGACGACCGCCGAGGAAGCCAAGAACCCTCAGCGGGATCTGCCGATCGCGATCATCGCCTCGCTCAGCATCTGCACCGTCCTCTACATTGCCGTGGCCGCCGTCCTGACCGGCCTGATCCCCTCCTCACAGATCGACATCTATGCGCCGGTCGCCGAAGCGCTGAATATGGTGGGCTTCAAGTGGGGAGCAGCGATTGTGGGGATCGGGGCCGTGGCCGGAATTACCAGCGTGCTCGTCGTGATGATGCTGGGCCAGATCCGGGTATTCTTTGCTATGTCGCGCGACCACCTGTTGAGTCCCTGGCTTTCAACCGTGCATCCGCGCTATGGCACGCCTCACTATGCCACCATTCTTACCGGCATAGGCGTGGCCACGCTCGCTGCCCTCATCCCCATCGGCGACGCGGCGGACATGACGAATATCGGCACTCTCTTTGCCTTTGTCCTGGTCTGTATCGGTGTCGTGATCCTGCGCTACACAAAACCCAACCAGCCCCGCCCATTCCGCCTTCCGTTCATGCCGGTCGTCCCCATCCTGGGCATGCTGGCCTGCCTCGGCTTAATGAGCTTTCTCCCCTGGGTGACCTGGATCCGATTCGCCATCTGGAGCGCGATCGGTATTGTGGTCTACGTGGGTTACGGCTTGAAGCACAGCAAACTGGCCGGCCCTGCCTCTGACGGACCAGGCCAGGGGCGCGAGGCTAGTGGCTAGAGGGAAGAGCCGGGCTTTCGACGAGAAGTCTTCGCCCCTAGCCTCTGGCCCCGCGCCTCTCGCCCGCACATTGGCGATTGCAGCAGAAGCGTTCATGAATAATGCGGGCTAAAGTGGGTTAGTTCGATTCGTCTACAGGCTGAGCCGCCAGAGCTGGAGCAGGAGCGGTTTCAAGCGGAGGGGCTGCAGGCACGACAGACTGGCCCGCTGGTGCTGCTGCAGCAGCGGATACCGCTGGTTTAGGTGCCGCGGGCGGCTTGGGAGGAGCAGGTTTCTCCGGCTTGATGCCTCCTTCCCACGAGGGACCGGAGTACATATCCGCCGAGAGACCCTTCGTTTTCCATTTCTCTTCGAAATCCGCGGCCGCCTTGTTCGGCGTCTCACCACTGCCCACGACGTCATTCCACGGATAGGCCTTCGGGCCGATCTGACACCCGGTCTCCGTCCGCTTCAAATACAAGGCAATCGGATTCCCGCGATACGGTCCAAGATAGATATGCACGGAACCGACGTATTCGAGCAAATGCTCCATGCGCGTCTCCAAGAGGGGGGCATGATGCCATAAGAGGGACGGGAGGGCAAGGAGGTTTCTCCCCTTGCTCGCGCAACGCGCGCCCTCAGAAGGATAGAGGGGAGCGGCCAGGTGCCCTTCTTGCTCGCAGGACGCCCACGATAAAACTGTGCTCGTTCGATGCGCGCAGTAAAGGGCAACCTTGGCCACTCCCCTAAAGAGAGGTACAAAGAATCGGAAGGCCCTCGCTCGGGCTTATGGCACGTCTCGGCGTGCCAGTGGGTGGGCGGGTGAGAAAGTTGCGCGCAGTCAGGGAGCTAGACTCCTCGCCCTCCAAGGATGTAGAGAAGATCAGAATATTCGGTGGGTCCCCGCGAATGAAGGCATGGAGACAGACGCTGCAGTACTCACCCATCACGACGTCACCGATACCCTTCTGCTCCTTAGATTGACAGACTTTTCAACCGTCCCGTAGACTGCTTCCTATGCCCTCGCGATTGATTACCCCGTCTCGCCCAAGCAGCAAGATGACCACCATCGGCTTCGTCAACCTGGGTTGTTCGAAAAACCAGGTCGATTCTGAAGTCATGTTGGGCATGTTGGTGGCGGACGGGTTTGCCTTGACCGACGATCCGAAGAAAGCCGAAGTGGTTATCATCAATACCTGTGGTTTCATCGAAGAGGCCAAGCAGGAGTCGATTGATACGATTATTGCGCACGGCAAGCTGAAAGAGACAGGGTCCTGTCGTGTGT
Organism: Nitrospira sp.; assembly: GCA_005239475.1. Taxonomy (GTDB): domain Bacteria; phylum Nitrospirota; class Nitrospiria; order Nitrospirales; family Nitrospiraceae; genus Palsa-1315. The sequence goes on from SPAX01000004.1 coordinate 14,400, forward strand.
TGATTGCCGCAGGCTGTCTGGCGCAACGATATCAAGGAGACCTCCTCAAACAATTGCCGGAACTCGACGGTGTGGTTGGAACCGGTGAGTTCGGAAAAATCGCGGAGATTTGCCGGGATCTGTTGGCACCAAAGAAACGCCAACAACGGCTCTGGATCAGCGAGCCTCCCTATCTGTATGACGCAGATGCGCCGCGCCTCCGTCTCGGGAAGGCCCATAGTGCGTATGTGAAAATTGCCGAAGGTTGTAACCGTAATTGCGCCTTTTGCGCGATCCCCCTGATGCGGGGCAAGCAACGAAGCCGCACGGTGGAAACGATCGTCGCCGAAGCCACGCGCCTCGCAGCTGAAGGCGTGAAGGAGATCAATCTCATTTCTCAGGATACGGTGAATTATGGCGTCGATCTTGGTGTGCGCCAAGGCCTCGTCACGCTGCTCCGTGAGTTGGTGAAGGTGAAGGATTTGCGCTGGATCAGGCCGTTCTATCTCTATCCGCAACAGGTTTCGGACGACTTGTTGGATCTCTACGCAGGAGAAGAAAAGATTACCAAGTATATCGACATGCCACTGCAACACATCAATAATCGGATGCTCAAGCGAATGCACCGGCTGGGTGATCGGGCTGCCATCACCTCCCTCGTCGATCGGATCCGGACACGCATTCCCGGTGTCACGTTTCGCACGGCCTTCATCGTGGGGTTTCCAGGAGAGACGGAGCAGGCGTTCGACGAACTGAGAAGTTATGTGGAAGAGGCCGAGTTCGATCGGGTGGCGGTGTTTTTGTATTCGGACGAGGAAGACACGCCCGCCGTCGGGCTGGATGACAAGGTCGAGCGATCGGTTATGGACGAGCGAAGGAATGAAATCTTGGCGGTCCAAGAAGGAATTGCGGAGGCACGAGGCCAGGCCCGTATCGGCTCCGTGATGGAGGTATTGGTCGAAGGGGTCTCCGAAGAGACGGAGTTACTGCTTGAGGGACGCCATGAAGGGCTGGCTCCGGAGATCGACGGCGTCGTGTATATCAATGATGGATCAGNCGCAGCAGGAGAGCTCGTCAAGGTCGAGATCACNGATGCGGCGCTGTACGATCTTGTGGGCCACATCGTCAGATAGCAGGACGCTGAAAAAGAGGGAAAGGGGTAGCTGGGACGATCCCCTTGCTCGCGCAACACGCGGCCTCAGAAGGATTCGAGGAAGCAGGCAGACCGTTCTTCTTGCTCGCAGAGCCCCCACGATAAAGCGATGGTCGCTCGATGCGCGCAGTGAAGAACAATCTGCCCACTTCCTTTGGGAAAGTTGGGGAATCTGAAGGCCCTCGCCCGGGCAAATGACACGTCTCGGCGTGCCAGTGGGTGGGCGGGTGAGAATGTTGCGCCCAGTTGGGATCATCCCACCCACCCCTTATAAAGTGATCACTCGCTGCGGCCTTGCTGGCGGACCTTTTGAGCATCCTGCTGGACTTTCATCTGTTGTCCATGACCTGTAGGCCATGGGAGGTCTCTGCATACCACAACAATATTTCCTCAACCCCCTAGCGCCATTTCTACCGTGATCCTTACCAGCCTGCTACACTTGAACTAACCACTCTCATCGGAAAGATAAGCCCACGATGGCACACCGAAAAGAATCTGTCGTCCTCCTGATTCATTGCAAGGATCGCAGGGGTATTGTGGCCCGGGTGTCGGGCTTCATTCATGACTTCGGCGGGAATATTCTCGATTCGGAGCATCATACCGATGAAGAGACGAACGAGTTCCTGATGCGCATGGAGTTTGCCACCGAGGGTTTGCAGATTCCGCCCGATGAGATCGCAGCCGCCTTCGCTCCGGTTGCGAAGACCTTCGAGATGCGCTATGAGGTTCGCCCTTCAAGTCACCGAACGAGGGTCGCGATCTTGGTCTCGAAACAGGATCACTGCCTGGCGGATCTGCTCCAACGGCACAAACGTGACGAGTTGTACATCGATATCCCGGTCATTATTTCCAATCATGATACCTGTGCCGGATGGGCCGAGCTGTTCGAGATTCCCTTCTCCGTCTATCCTGTGACCAAGGAGACCAGGCCGCAACAGGAGCAGCACGTTCTCTCCTTGCTGAAGGATCATCGTGTCGAGCTCGTGGTCATGGCTCGGTACATGCAAATCCTCAGCGCGGCCTTTCTCTCCCAGATCGGATGTCCAGTCATCAATATCCATCACTCCTTCCTGCCCGCTTTCATCGGCGCCAATCCCTATCGGCAGGCCTATGACCGAGGCGTGAAAATCATCGGGGCCACGGCGCACTATGCCACGGACGATCTGGATGAAGGTCCCATCATCGAGCAGGACGTCATCCGTGTGGGACACCGGGACACCGTCGATGATCTGGTGAGGAAGGGACGGGATCTGGAGGAGATTGTCCTGGCCCGCGCTGTGCGCCGTCATGTTGAACGGCGGGTGTTGGTATATGGCAGAAAAACCGTGGTGTTCGACTAACCGGAAACTGGGAAAAGGGGGATGGAGTATCTGGGACGATCTCCATGCTCCCAGAGCGCGCACGATAAGACTGTGCTCGCTCGATAGGCGCAGCGAGAGATCATCCCAGCCACCCCTTGAGCAGGACGCGGAAAAACTATTGTGGCATACAGGAAGCCCAATAGCCGTCCTTATCGTTCGTGAAAGATAAAACGTGAAACGGTTCTGAGGGAGAGCACTCGGCAATCCTACGATTCACGTTTCACGTCTAACGTCTCACGCTTCCTTGGAACAGTTTTTCAGCGTCCTGCTAGAGGTCGTTTCGTCGATGCGGGGGCCAAAGGCAGTATCGCCGTAAAGGTCGAACCTTCGCCGACCTGGCTCTGAACCTCAATACGCCCGTGATGGGATTCGACAATCCAGGCGCAGATGGACAGCCCAAGGCCCGTGCCCTTCTTGGTATGAGCCCGCGCGGCATCGGTGCGATAGAACCGGTCGAAGATCTGCGGCTGATCATCCTGCGCGATCCCAATGCCGTGATCGGTCACGGACACCTTTGCATGCCCCAGCTCGATCGTCAGCGCGATGTCGACTGTGCCGCCAGGGCGAGAGTATTTAACTGCGTTATCCAGAAGATTCAGGAACAGTTCGCGTAAGCGTAGTTCATCTCCCAATACCACTGCCGGCGCCGTGGTTCGTAGCACGACCTGGATATCCCCTTCCTGCCCCAACAGCGAGGCTTGCCGGTGGAGGTCCTCGACAAGCGTGTCCAGTGGGACCGGCAGATGCTCCATCTTCACCTCGCCCATGTCGGCCCGGGAGAGAAAAAGCAACTCATCCACAATGCGTGTCATCCGGTCGATTTCTTCGAGATTGCTCTCCAGGACGACTTTGTAATCGTCGGTTTCGCGAGGGCGCCGAAGCGCGAGTTCGGTTTCCCCTTTCATGACCGTCAACGGCGTACGCAGTTCGTGCGAGGCATCGCTGCTGAACTGGCGGATCTGTCGAAAGGAAGTTTCAAGCCGATCAATCATGGCATTAAACGTATTGGTCAGACGGCCGATTTCGTCGGCCGAGGCCGGGACAGTCAGTCGTTGCGTGAGATCGCCTCCGGCAATGCGTTGGGCAGCCAGCGTGATCGCATCGACCGGACGAAGGGCTCGACCGGCCATGAACCAGCCGCCGGCAAGCGACACGGCCAGCGTGATGGGGATACTGACCAGAAGGACTAACAGGAGACGGTTCAGGGTCACTTCGACGGAGTCCATCGAGGTGCCGACCTGGATGATATAGAGCAGATTGCCCCGATAGATGATGGGAACCGAAATGAGGCGTAACGGCGGTTCCTTGGGGTATTTCGCGAACTCCAGGAGCGAACGGCCTGAGTAGGCGACTTCCAAGGCCTGCCGGCTCAGCGGCATCTCATGTTGTTTCACGTTCGGCGAACGAATGGTGATGGTGCCGGAAGGGCTGAAGATCTGGAAGAACTTATCGATGCGCGCCAGTTCGGGAAACTGCGACATGAGTTCGCCTTCGTCGATGAGCGGGAGGAACCCGCGTTCTTCCAGCGACCGAACGGCCGCGGCGGCAGTTTCCTCCAGCGATTGATCAACCGCATCGCGGAGGCTTCGAGCGGTAATCACGTACAGGATGGTTGAAAAAATGATCAGGATCAGTGCGAGAGCTGTACCGTACCAGAGAGTGAGCCGGACGCGAAGGGGCATCAGTCGGCCTTCAGCATATATCCGCTTCCGCGAATCGTATGGATCAGCTTCTTTGAGCGTCCCCGGTCGATCTTGTTGCGGAGATAATTCACGTAGACATCGATGACATTGGTGAACGTGTCGAAGTCCTGGTTCCACACATGTTCTGAAATCATGGGACGGGTCAACACGCGCCCCGTATGGCGCATCAGATATTCGAGCAGGGCATATTCCTTCAAAGTGAGTTCGATCCGCTGGCCGCCTCTGGTCACTTCACGCGTGGCCGGGTTCAATGCCAGATCGTCGATCTGGAGCACGCCGGGACTCTCGGTGGAGCCACGGCGAAGCAAGGCGCGAATTCGGGCGAGCAGTTCGTCGATGGCGAAGGGCTTGGTGAGGTAATCGTCCGCTCCTGCGTCAAGCCCCTTGACTCGCTGGTCTACTTGCGATTGGGCGGTCAGAATCAGGATCGGGGTTTGAATCCGCGCCTGGCGGACGCCCTTGAGAATTTCCAATCCGGACAATGACGGTAGCATCAGATCGACAATCAGTAAATCGTAGTTGGTGTTGAGGGCCATCTGAAGGCCCTTCGCGCCGTCTTCACACAGGTCGACGGCATAGCTCTCCTCATCAAGCGCGCGCTTGATGAAACAGCCGACCTTGGTTTCGTCTTCAATGACTAGAATGCGCATAGTTGTCGATGGAAGATTATACCAAACCTGCACCTACAATTGGTCTGTCTGGTCCATCTGGTTTGTTTGGTTTATTTCGTTAATCTTGTTCAACCAAACAGACGAGACAGACCAGATCAACCAGATGGACCAGTTTTTATGTCGGCGGAAAGCGCGTGACTATCACAGGGTCATAGGTCAAGGCCGTTCCCTCGGGGGTCCTTCGGATGAGGCTGTGTGTCAGCCAATGTTGATCATCGCGGACTGGGTAGTCCGACCTGTAATGGGCCCCGCGGCTTTCCTTCCTGGGGAGGGCGCTGGCGATGATGGTCGCCGCGACATCGAGCAGGGACTGGAGCTCGAAGGCTTGCACGAGATCCGTATTAAACACCCTCCCCTTGTTCTGCACCGTGACGAAGGCGGCTCGATGGGTTAGTGCAGTGAGTGCCGCGATCGCCGCAGACATGGATTCGTGAGTTCGAACGAGGCCAAGATTGAGGCTCATCAACTGACCGAGTTCTTCCCGAATCTGCCAGGTTCGAACCGATCCCTCCTGTGATATCAGTTTCTGGACGCGACGCTGCTCGTTTATAAGCTGGTCTGTGGTGAGTGCTCGTGGCGCGATGGTTCGTGCGTATTCTCCGGCTCGAATTCCGGCGCGCCGACCGAACACAATCGTCTCAAGGAGTGAATTCCCTCCGAGCCGATTAGCGCCATGCACACTAACGCAGGCACATTCACCGGCCGCGAAGAGGCCGGTGATGCCTGTTTCGGTCCATTGATTGGTCCGGACACCACCCATTTGATAGTGCGCGCCGGGACGGACAGGAATGGGAGTCTCGATGGGATCGAGACCGGCAAACTCAATGGCGAGTTCTCTGATCTGAGGGAGCCGTTCGAGAATGCGCTGGCGTCCAAGGTGCCGCAAGTCCAGCAACACGCACCCGTCGACCCCGCGACCTTCGAGGATTTCTTGCCCGATGGCCAATGAGACAGTGGAGCGGGTGGCCAGTTCCATCTGCTGCGGGGCATAGGTCTGCATAAACCGTTCACCCAGCGTGTTCAGGAGGTAGCCTCCTTCTCCGCGAGCGCCTTCGGTAATGAGGATGCCCGTGCCCTTGAGTGTGGTGGGATGGAACTGGACAAATTCCATGTCCGCCAGTGGAGCACCCGCGCGATACGCGAGCGCCATGCCGTCACCGGTGTTGATCACGGCGTTCGTGCTCGTCAGGAAGACGCGCCCGCTGCCTCCCGTGGCCAAGATGACGGCCTTAGCCCCGATCGCGTGCAACCCTCCATGGATCAGGTCCCACGCTACGACTCCCCGGCAGGCACCGCCTTCCATGATCAACGCCGTGACATACCACTCTTCATACACGGCGATGCGCCGTTTGAGCAGCTGTTCGTACATGGCGTGGAGGATGGCATGGCCGGTACGATCGGCGGCATAACAGGTGCGGGGAAAACCCGCTCCACCGAACGGACGTTGGGCGATCCGCCCCTGCTCGTCGCGACTGAAGATGACCCCCAGACGTTCTAATTCGAGAATGTCGTCAGGCGCTTCGCGACACATCGCCTCGATAGCATCCTGATCGCCGAGATAGAGTCCGCCTTTGGTGGTATCGTAGGCATGGGCTTCCCAGGAATCGTTCTCTCCCAGCGCCGCATTGATGCCCCCTTGCGCAGCCACAGAGTGGCTGCGCACCGGATGGACCTTGGATATCACGGCGACATCGAGATCCGGCGGTGCAGCAATCGCCGCCCTCATCCCTGCCAGACCAGCTCCGATGATCAGAATGTCGTGTAGTTTCACAGCCTGCCGGATACCCGTCTTGTGTCGTGTGAGTCCGAAGAGGGCTGGAAGAGTTCCCCCTGGATGGTCTGCACTCATACGTGACTCTCAGTCTGAAGGCAAGTCCAGAAACTCTCGCACCACCCTTGGAGAATAGGAAGTGAGCATGGTATTCTTTGGGCCACGAGTGGGTCAGTCAGTACATCAAGACTCTCGACCAACGAGACATAATCAGAAGGACAAGACGAACACCATGGCCACACCGGACTTTCTGAGCCCGACCGACACGTTTATCCATCGCCATCTTGGTCCTACCGACGCCGATGTTCGCGAGATGCTTATCACGCTCGGCTTGCAGTCGCTGGAGGAGCTGAGCGATGCGACCGTGCCCGCCGACATTCGTTTGCGGAAGGAATTGGATCTGCCTCTTCACCGCGGCGAACAAGCCGTGCTGCAAGAGATCCGCACCATCGCTGCAGAAAACCAGATCTACCGTTCATTAATCGGGACGGGGTATCACGACTGCATTACACCCGGCGTGATCCAACGCAACATTTTCGAAAACCCGGCCTGGTACACCCAGTACACGCCCTACCAGGCCGAGATTTCCCAGGGCCGCTTGGAAGCACTCGTGAATTTTCAAACAGTGGTGGCAGACCTCACCGGCTTGCCTTTAGCCAATGCCTCGCTCTTGGATGAAGCCACGGCGGCAGCGGAGGCGATGGCCATGTGTCTCGCCATTTCTCGTTCGTCCGACCGCGAACGGACAGAGTTCTTCGCCTCGCAGGACTGTCATCCCCAGACCATTGCGGTCATGCAGACGAGAGCTGAACCGCTCGGCATGACGCTGCACGTGGGGCGGACGCAGGCCATCGACTTTTCCAACCCTCAGCTGGCCGGCATTCTGCTCCAGTATCCGGCCACCGACGGCTATGTCGTGGATTACAGTACGTTGGTGGCGCAGGCCCACGCGGCCGGGGTTCTTGTAGTGGTCGCTACCGATCTGCTGGCCTTGACTCTCTTGCGTCCACCGGGAGAATTCGGGGCCGATATCGCCGTAGGTTCCAGCCAGCGATTTGGTGTCTCGCTCGGATTTGGCGGCCCCCACGCCGCGTTTCTTTCGACCGCTGAGGCATTCAAACGACAGATGCCGGGACGCATCGTTGGGGTGTCCAAGGATGTCACGGGAAAGCTTGCCTTCCGCCTCTCCCTACAGACTCGCGAACAACACATCCGGCGTGAGAAGGCGACAAGCAACATTTGTACGGCGCAGGTGCTCTTGGCCATCATGGCGGGCATGTATGCGGTCTACCACGGGCCGGAAGGCTTGCGGCGGATTGCCGAGCGTGTGCATGGATTGGCTGTGGTGCTGGCAGCGGGATTGCGGCAGCTCGGATTCGATGTCGCACCGGAAGCCTACTTCGATACGATTCGGGTTCGTCTGACGAAGATGCAGTCCGATCCCATCTTGATCCGGGCCAACAAAGCCGGCATCAATCTTCGCCGGCATGAGGACCACTCCATCGGGATTGCGCTGGATGAGGTGAGCACGGAAGACGAAATCCGTCGCCTGATGGAAATCTTTGTCGGCCATGATCGGTTGCCATTTCAGGTACGGGACTTGAGCTGCGGTGTCATCACAAGTTTCCCGGCGAATCTCGCCCGCACTAGCACGTACCTGACCCACGAGGTGTTTAATCGCTATCACACGGAACATGAGATGCTGCGGTATATCCACCGTCTCGGAGCAAAGGATCTGTCACTCGTCCATTCGATGATCCCTTTGGGATCCTGCACCATGAAGCTGAACGCGACGACCGAGATGCTGCCGGTCACCTGGCCGGAGTTCTCGCGGCTGCATCCCTATGCACCGATCGAGCAAACCAAAGGGTATCAAGAGTTGTTCCATCAGCTGGAGGCCTGGCTGGCCGAGATCACCGGACTCTCCGCCGTGTCCTTGCAACCAAATGCAGGCTCTCAGGGCGAGTATACGGGACTGATGGTAATCCGGGCGTACCACCGGAGTCAGGGTGAAGAGCATCGGGATATCTGCTTGATTCCCCTGTCTGCGCACGGCACGAATCCAGCCAGTGCAACTATGGTGGGCATGACGGTTGTGACGGTCGCCTGCGATCGACAGGGCAATGTGGATTTAACCGATCTTGAAGCCAAGGCCGCTCAGCATCGCAATCGACTGTCGGCACTCATGTTGACCTACCCCTCGACCCACGGCGTATTCGAAGCGGACGTGCGGCGCATCTGTCAGATTGTCCATACGCATGGCGGGCAAGTCTATATGGACGGCGCCAACTTGAATGCTCAAGTGGGGCTCTGTCGGCCCGGGGACATCGGCGCGGATGTGTGCCATCTCAATCTACACAAAACATTCTGTATTCCCCATGGCGGCGGGGGGCCCGGGATGGGACCGGTCGTTGCAGCGCGACATCTAGCGCCGTTTCTTCCCGGCCATCCGGTGACGCAACTGGGCGGGCAAGAGTCCATCGGGCCGGTATCGGCAGCGCCTTATGGCAGCCCCAGTATCGTGACGATTTCCTGGGTCTACATCGCCCTGATGGGACGCGACGGCTTGACCAAGGCGACGCAGGTGGCGATCTTGAACGCCAACTATATGGCCAGACGACTGGAGAAATACTATCCCATCCTCTACACGGGAACGTCCGGGTTCGTCGCGCACGAGTTCATTCTCGATCTTCGCCAGTTCAAGGAGACTACGGGAATTGAAGCGATGGATGTAGCGAAGCGATTGATGGATTATGGGTATCATGCTCCGACGGTCTCGTTCCCGGTTGCCGGGACGCTCATGATCGAACCGACGGAGAGCGAATCGAGGGCCGAATTGGACCGGTTCTGCGAGGCACTCATCTTGATTCATGCGGAGATGCAAGACATCGTCGAGGGCCGCCAGCCCCGCGAGAATAATCTGCTGAAGCATGCGCCTCACACGGCACAGGCGGTGACGGCCAACGAATGGAATCGACCCTACAGCCGTGAGCAGGCCGCCTTTCCTGCCCCCTGGGTACGCGACCATAAATTCTGGCCCAGCGTGAGCCGCATCGACGAGGCCTATGGAGATCGCCATNTNNTNTGNACGTGCCCNCCNACCGACANCTACTAGNTCGGCTGCTGAAAAAGGCCNCNNNCNTCGTTCTCAGTCGNGNGNCTCCCTGCGACGTACCNCNCNNGGGNA
>SPAX01000004.1:24292-32582 GCA_005239475.1 Nitrospira sp.
GGCCGAAGCTGGTTACGGCATCGGGAATGGCAGCGGGGAACAGTCGGTGCATGGTTCAAGGTAGAGGGGGGCTCGGCGCATCGGGAGGGCACATCTGCGCCGCGGAGACACGGACGGGATACCTTTATTTCCCTCTATGCATTTTATTGCTTCTTTTTTCCACTAGTACTTGGGGCGTTATCTGACTTATACGCAGCGATAAATTGGCCTAGGAGTGCATCGGAATCCATTTCCAATTGTTCTTTGCTGGGTGGTGCAGAAACACGTGTGATCTGCCGTACCCACGTCGTGGTCCAGACGTAAAGGCCTGGAGGTCTCTGGATTCTTACCAGTTCCTCTAGCGCAAGCCGCGCAGAGTAGATGTCTGTGCCAGCGCATCCTTCGTCTGACTTTCCGTAGTCGAGGTTTAGCGAGAGCTCCAGATTATTCCCCCCTTGGACTGTCTTTAGGCCGATCCCTTCCTTCGACGCCATCGCGAGCGCACGATCATGCAAAGCTTTTCCCAATGCACCAGCCCGAGAAGAGAAATGCACGAGATCCAAGTTCAGATTTCTTAATGGTGCGCGCGAGGGTACTTTCTCAATTGGCCTCTTATTCTCCGTATCAACACCCATTTTTTTTCGTTCGACATCCGGCGGTGAACTCGGGGGAGGTGACGTCGCAGGATTCCCCAGTTTAAAATTGATGATGAACCTGCCGATCAATTCGTGTAGGTCTCGCTCCATGTCCTGACCGGTTACGTGTTGTCTTCTTAGGAAAGACGGTTGAGTACCCTCCCAGGTGCTGTCCTTGATGACCTCACCAGTCCGTTCGAGAACAACGTCTTCGATCAACGCCAAGGAAGCCTCATACGATACCATGCCAGGACAGACGCTATTCAAGGGTTCCTGTTTGAGCGTTAAGAGCAGTTTGGCTGGTGTATCAGCAGAGGCGTCTTCGAAGCCTATGACATGGATGCCAGCTTTTCTTAAATCCTCCATCGCCAGGATGGAGAATTGTTTCAGAAACTTAGGATCTGTGTTTACGACCAGTTGAACGTGAGCTGGGCTCAGATTCGCTGTTGTAGGGGCGTCTTGGGCATGAACTGGGGTGGATGCATATAGAGCAACGGTGACGAGAACCATAGCGCCAACAACAAGAGTCTTAGTTCTGTTTATCACTAGCTTTCCCATATCATCCCCTCTTGCGCCAATGTCTTACTGGAAAAGCTGACCTTAGCTACCTCCGATTCTGCGGACACCCCCGAAGGGAAAAGGGAAACGATATCTGGAACCGATTCCTTCATTGCGATCTGCCCCAGATAGACCGCTCGCGCTTGTCGCACCTTTCTCACCAGTCCTGCTCGTCGCGCGCGCTTCGCTAATATGCAGCCGCATTCATGCCACCACGGACACACCAGACGTGGCCGCTGGAAGTCTTACTGTCGTGTTCCACGAAGCCCATGCCGAAGTACGCGAACCACGCGTTGGAGGGATCCTCGGCACTCGTCGTCGCCGACCAATAACCAGCCGACTGGACATTGTGAAAGGGATGGCCTGACGGGAGGGTCGGACCTGGATCGGCTACGGAGGGGTCGATCAAACTAGCCAGATCTGGGATGGACGGCAGACGCCAGCCTTTTTGACCGCCGACGTTCTTATTGATACAAGTGAAGCGGGCGCCATTCCACGTGGCGGGCGCCGTCTGCGGGGACTTCTCCCAGACCAGCCCGGTGTTGTTGTCCCGGATCGCGTCGTTGTTGAACGATGCCAACACCACAAACCGCTGCGCCGCCGGCAGCGCCTTGTCCCAGTTCGGCGGGATACCGCTCAGGTCGATCTCCCCTGCGCTCTGCGCCAGAGCGGCTGGAGCGCTCCCTGACACACAGCCTGCCGTGAGCAGCCCACCCAGCACCAGCGCACCCATCGTGACGGTGAGAAACCCTTGTCTCATCATCATTCCCCCCTTGAAACAAGAAAAGAGGTAGGCTAGTTTCTCTTGTTTATCTGGTCTGTCTGGTTTTTTGGTTGAACGAAACTAACCAGATGAACCAAATCAACCAGATAGACCAGATCAACCCTCCCTCGTCCCGCCAGGCTACAGCGCCCCCTCGGGAATTTGATCTAACTTATAAAAATCAATCGGGTCCACTCGGCGCTGAGTCGCTTGAGTCGGCTCGCTGCCCTTGGTAAAGAGTTCGACGGTACTAGCCTCTCCCTCCTGCTCGCCCTCAAGTAACCCCGTCGCAGGGTCGACCTTGACGAAGGTGACGCCTTCCGGAATGATAAAGGCCATAACCGGTAACGGCTTGAGCGCGTCTTTCATGAAATTGATCCAAATTGGCAGCGCGGCATGCGCCCCCGATTCCGTCTCGCCGAGGGAGCGTCGATCGTCAAACCCGACGTAGATGCCTGTGACCAAGTTCGGCGCACCACCGATAAACCACGCATTGATAAACTCGTCTGTAGTTCCTGTTTTCCCCGCAATCGGCCGCCTGATCACTTTGGCGGCCTGACCGGTCCCCTTTTGGATCACATCTTCCATCATGTTCGTGATCAAGTAGGCCGTTTCTTTTGAAATCACCGCCAGTGCTTGCGGTTCCGCCTGCTCAAGCACATTCCCTGCGTTGTCCTTCACGAACAGGATCGCATACGGCTCCGCACGGCTCCCCTGATTGAGCAACACGGTATAGGCAGACGTCAGTTCCATGAGCCCGACGGAAGATGAGCCCAGCCCCAGCGACAGGTCTGCCGCCAGTGGACTGGTGATCCCGACCGTTTTTGCAAACTCAATGACATTCTTTACGCCAACCTTCTCCAGCAACCGAACCGTCGCCAGATTGTGCGAGTGGGCGAGGGCGTCACGCAAACTCACCATGCCATGGATTTTCTTTCCATAGTTCTCCGGCTTCCACGTTTTCTCATCCTGTTCCTGCTCATAGACAACCGGCGCATCGAGGATCACCGACGCTGGGCTCATCCCCTGACTCAAGGCCGTTGCATAGATGAGCGGCTTGAAGGCGGACCCGGGCTGACGGTGGGCCTGCACGGCCCGATTGTACTCGCTGCGACCGAAATCGTAGCCTCCGACCATGGCCCGAATGGCGCCCTTGACTGGATCCAGCACAATCAACCCTCCCTCGACGAGAGGAGTCTGCGCCAGTTGCACGTGGACGATCCCACGATCGAGCTTCTTCACCATCACCTCGATAACATCACCGGGCTTCAGCACGTGTTTGAGATTCAGGTTGACGACGACATCTTTCGCCGTATCCGACCCAGTAAGACGGCGCGTCGCCCAGGCCATGTCGTCAAAGGCGAGTTTGGCCAGCGTCGTGCCGATCTGCACCAGATAATGGTCCTTCACCACTTTAGTGACGAACCCCTCGCGATAGTCTCCCACCTTCACCGCCTGATCAGTCACCGCGGCAACAATGGGCGGGGTCGGCGCAGTCACATCTACCGTTCGGAGCGGGCCACGCCACCCTTGGCGTTTATCCAATTCGCGCAGACCGTCCGCAAAGGTCGCTTCAGCGACCTTCTGCATCTCCATGTTCAATGTCGTAAAGACTTTGAGCCCGCCCTTGTACACCATCGCTTCGCCATACTTAGCGACCAACAACTGTCGGATATACTCCACAAAGTAGGGCGCATCCTGCACACCACCGGGACGACGGAAATTGAGTGTCTCCGCTGCAGCCTGTTCGCGTTCTACTGTAGTGAGGAACTTCGCCTCTTCCATGCGAGCCAGTACATGCTCCTGTCGCTTTTTTGCAAGATCGTAGGCCTTGAAGGGCGAATAATGGTTCGGCGATTTCGGAAGTCCTGCCAGAAATGCTGACTCTCCAATCGTGAGGGAGGAGAGATCTTTTCCAAAATACGTTTGAGCCGCCGAGGCGACACCATAGGCACCTTGCCCGAAGTAAATCTGATTCAAATACAGTTCGAGAATTTGCTCTTTCGTCAGGACCAATTCCATCTTGTAGGCCAGAATTAACTCGCGGACTTTGCGGTCGAAGGTGCGTTCGGACGAGAGGAACAGCGACCGCGCCAACTGCTGGGTAATGGTGCTGGCCCCTTCGACCTTGCCCCCTCGGCGCACATTCGTCCAGGCGGCACGGAGCATGCCGATGTAGTCGAGGCCGGGGTGTTCGAAGAACCGGACATCCTCGACCGCGATGACCGCACGTCGCAACCGTTCGGGAATGTCTGCCACCGGGGTCAGGATACGACGCTCGATGAAAAATTGACCGATAAGCCGCTGATCACTCGAATAGACCTGAGTCACCAGGCTTGGCTGATACGCCCCCAACTGCTCCAACACGGGAAGATCGTTGGAGAAGTGCCAAATCAACCCGCCCACTGACAGCCCCCCTATCAAGACTGCCGCCCCTAGGCCTAGGAGCGAGATTTGCCACCAGCGCCAGGAGCGACGAGGCGGTGGTTGAAGAAGCGTATCTTGTGGTTGTATCGGCTGATCCATCATGGTTACGCGGGGTTACCCTCGAAGGAGGCTTGGATTCCTGAGAAAAATACCAAGGTCACCATACCGTGGGGGCCCTCAAAACTCAAGATTCAAGCCGATGCTGGCGTGCCAGCCTCTGCATCTTCCTGTTGGCATCGCTTGTGCCGGACATCATACTTCGGGTATACTACCGCACGACGCCTGGATTCCTGGGCGTCTTTTTTTTGGAGCATGCAGCAATATCTATGGATCAGACAGCCACATCAGAATCTCCCGTCACCACGCAACTCGAACCGAAAGAACGTCGGAGCGATATTCGGAATATCGCGATCATCGCCCACGTTGACCATGGCAAGACGACACTGGTCGACGCCGTGCTCCGTCAGACCCATGTCCATCGCAAGATCGACGATATGGGCGAACGGATCATGGACTCGATGGACCAGGAACGTGAGCGTGGGATCACCATCCGGGCCAAGAACGCCAGCGTCATCTACAAGGGCGTGAAGATCAATATCGTCGATACACCGGGCCACGCCGACTTCGGCGGTGAAGTCGAACGTACCCTGCGCATGGTGGACGGCGTCCTCATCTTGATCGATGCGAAAGAGGGCCCCATGCCGCAAACGACCTTCGTGTTGCGGAAAGCTTTAGCGCTCGGCCACAAAGCCATTGTCGTCATCAACAAGATCGACCGGCCGGACGCGGTGATCGATGACGTGGTGAATCGGACCTTCGACTTGTTTGTTCATCTCGGCGCCACGGACGAGCAGCTCGACTTCCCGATCGTCTATACGGCGGCGATTAAGGGCACCGCAACGCTCGACGTGAATAAGCCCGGCACGGACATTGCGCCGCTCCTCGACACTGTGCTGGAAAAGATTCCCGCACCGGCCATCGACGCCGACGCGCCGCTCCAAATCCTGGTCCTCTCCCTGATTCAGGACCTCTACAAAGGCAAGATGGGCGTGGGGAAGATTCAGTCCGGTTCGATCGCCCGTCGGCAGAATGTGACCGTACTCGGAAAGGATGGCGCACAGTTCCCTGGAAAAGTGTCAGACCTTGCGGTCTACTCCGGCCTTGAACGAACGGATGTGGAGCGGGCCGAGGCAGGAGAAATCGTCGCGGTGGCCGGTCTGGACGAGGTGAGCATCGGCGATACGATTGCGGACGCGGAACATCCAGTCGCACTGACCCGAGTCACGGTCGACGAGCCGACCGTCCAGATGACCTTCTCCGTGAATAATAGCCCGTTCGCCGGGCGGGAAGGCAAGTACCTGACCTCGCGGCATTTGCGCGATCGACTCTTCAAAGAACTCGAAACCAACGTGTCGTTGCGCGCGAGCGAGACGGATAGTGCAGATAAGTTCCTCGTGGCCGGCCGCGGGGAGTTGCATCTCGGCGTCCTCATCGAGCAAATGCGCCGGGAAGGATACGAACTGCAAGTCTCGCAACCGGAAGTGATTGTCCACCGGGAGGGTGACAAAGTCCTCGAACCCTACGAGGAACTGACCATCCAGGTGCCGGAAACCTATCAGGGCACCGTGATTGAAGAGCTCGGCAAACGCCGCGGCGAGTTGCGCCACATGCGACTCATCCATTCCGACGCCGGACCAAGCGAAATGCACCTGGAGTACCATATCCCCACCCGCGGCATCATGGGGCTCAAAAACCTATTGGTCGCCAAGACTCGCGGCACCATCATCATGCACCATGTCTTCGTCGCATACGAACCGGTGGAGGAGCGCGACCTCGCGGTGGCGACACACGGGTCACTCGTCGCACACGAAGACGGAACCAGCACCGGCTATGCCATCTTCATGACCCAAGAACGGGGTACCATGTTTATCGGCCCTGTCGTGGAGGTCTATCGCGGGATGGTCGTCGGCGAGAACAGCCGGGACGAAGATATGGACGTCAACGTCTGTAAAGAAAAGCACCTGTCCAACATGCGGGCGTCAGGCACCGATGAAGCGTTGGTCCTCACGCCGCCACGGGAAATGGGATTGGAATTCGCACTCGAATATATCGGCCCGGATGAACTGGTTGAAGTCACGCCGAAGAGTCTCCGTATTCGCAAACGGCTCCTCAACCCGGATGACCGCCGCAAGGCCCGCAAATCCGGCAAATAGCCTCCCCTGCAGCGATGAGAATCAGGAAGAAAACCCCCAAACCTTCCGCCCGCCGTCCCCCGCTCTACTTTGTCGGCTATCGGGGGGCTGCGCCGGCCACAGACGAACTTAAGACCTGGTACGAACGGGAATACGGCGGGCCGTTGACCATTCGCCACGAAGCGGGCTCAGCAGAATCCTGGCAAGCGACTCACGGCCCCTGGTCGGCCCATGTCGTGATGCCGCTGCCGATGAGCCACGTCGCCGACGTGATGAAGCAGTTGGCTTGGGAGCACGACGTGATGGGCGCAGTCGCGCCTTCCCTCACATCCCCGCGAGACATGCCGGACACGATACTCTTTGCCGCGCGACTCGCCAAGGGCCTCACCCTCCTCACTCAAGGCACAGCCCATGACATCACCACCAACCAGTACGTGAACCCGTCGGATTGGCAGGATCGTCCCCTCACCCACTTCGTCGCCGACGATCACATCCCGATCATGCAGGGCGACGATGAGCAAAGCCATCGGACTTGGTGCTACACCCTTGGCCTCAGCAAGTTCGGGGTGGATGAACTCGAAATATTTCTTCCTCCCGGCCTTCCAGACCAGCCTATACGCGATCTCCTCAGAGAAACGGCAGACGAATTGACCAGGACTGGACAATCGCCAAAAGTCGGAAGCCATATCCGTGTAGGACTCTTGGGCCAGAGCATTGAGATTGCCAACCACCGCACCGCCGCACCAGCTGGACGCATGCTGAGTTTTCGTGAAATTCGGCCGTTACCATCTGGTTGATCTGGTTTATTTTGTTTATCTGGTTGATTTGGTTCATCTAATGAGTTTCGTTCAACCAAAAAACCAAATAAACAAGACAAACCAAATCAACCAAATAACAGTCTTCTTCCGCTGGTGGACTTTTTCAGCATCCTGCTAGGCCTTCAGGGCCGTTGACAAGGTTTCAACCCGCACGGTAAAAAACACATACGACAGTGTCAGAGGCCGGACTAAACCCAGTGAAGGAGGCATACAGATGAGCGACGTAGCAGCAGAAATCAAGGTGGGCGATACCGCACCGGATTTTAACTTAAAGGATCAGGACCAGAAGGACGTGAAGCTGAGCGACTATCGTGGCAAGAAAAATGTGGTGCTCTGCTTCTATCCGCTGGACTGGAGCCCGGTGTGTCAGGGCGAAAATAAGTGTTTGACCGACGACTTCCCCAAGTTCAAATCGGCGAACGCGGAACTTTTCGGCATCAGTTGCGACAGCTTCTTCTCCCACAAGGCGTGGGCTGACTCCATGGACCTCAAGCATCAGTTGCTGTCGGACGTGCATCGGACCACGGCGAAGAGCTACGGCCTCTACTTTGAGCCGTTGAACTGCTCGAAGCGTGCGACCGTCATCGTCGACAAGAACGGCAAGGTCGCCTACGCAAAGGTCCAGGAAATCAAGGTGGCGCGGGAAGACAAGGACATCCTCGCGGCCCTCGCGAAGCTCAGCTAATTTCTGTCAGAAAGTCCGAAAGTCGAAAGTCTGCATGTTGAAGCTTTCTGACTTTCGGACTTTTGACGTGATGACTTGAGACTACGAAAATGCCCGGGGTCGTCGAAGACGTCAGAGACGAAAATTACAAGGAATTCACCGACGCGCCCGCATCGATCGTCGCCTACGGCCTCGCGACCTGTGAGCCCTGCAAAGCCTACGACCTGATCCTGGAAGAGACCGCCGCCAAGTTT